>JASLQE010000368.1 GCA_030744635.1 Dehalococcoidia bacterium
GACGATGCCCACCAGCATTTCCGGGTCATAACTGAAATCGTTGATGACCTCTTGGAGCCTTTGGCGGAGCTCGTTGTTCAGGGCGTTCAGTACCTCGGGGCGGTTGAGCGTGATATAGGCGATGCGGTTCTTCTTCTCGTAGGCTACAGCGGGTGCGGAAACGGACATATCCCCCTCTTTCGTAGGCTACGGTCATTCTACTACGCCGTCACCGGCTTTTACCCCCGTGCCCTGAGACCATTTGGCAGCGAAGATTTCAAAGCGGAGCCCTCTTTGATGAGGGTGCGGGCTTCGTCGTGAGGACTTCGACTGAGTTCAGCCGAAGCATTCAGCCGAATGGGGTGTGTCCCGCAGATATCATACTGGGTGGGTGGGCGAGAAAAATAAGCGAAAAGTGGACATAACCTTTTCTCAGACCAAATGGCACAAGTTGGCTTTCTGTTCGATAAAGTGCGAACTTGACACAAATAATTCTGCTACTTAAAGTATTAGTGGCTGGGATAGTAGGAAACGGTTCTCCATCTGCTATCTAACCTGGGACCAAAAGATGGCTGGATGCAGGAAACGGGGGCAGTGGAAAGCCATCTCCCTGACTTTGAACGAGTAGAACAGGCCTTCGCCCCCGTTCTGGAGCTAATGGGGGGACTTATACCGATAAGAGTATTCCGTGATTGATAATCGTATTATCATAATCGGTGCCGGGGCCAGCGGCATGATGGCCGCCGGCCGGGCCGCCGAACTGGGTGCCAATATCGCCCTACTGGAGAAGACCGAGCACCCCGGTAACAAAGTCCTACTCAGTGGCAAGACACGCTGCAACCTGACCAATGCTAAAGAGCTGGATGACTTTATCGCAATGTTTGGCTCCAACGGTCGCTTTCTATATAGCGCCTTTCACCGCTACTTTCGCGATGACTTGCTGGCTTTTTTCGGACGCTACAACGTGGAGACCAAAACCGAACGTGGTGGACGAATTTTCCCCGTATCCGATGATGCCCGCGATATAACTAAAGCCTTGGAGCGGTACATGGCTGACCACGGTGTCCAGTTGCTCACCGGCATCAGGGTGACCGGAATCCAGGTTGACAATGGGCGAGCCGCAGGTGTCCAAACAGAGGAGGGGGCTTTTCCGGCAGCAGCAGTGATTCTGGCGACTGGCAGCGCCTCGTTTCCTAAAACTGGCTCTACTGGGGATGGCTACCGCCTCGCGGCTGCTCTTGGCCACACCATCGCCAAGCTGCGGCCGGCTTTAGTTCCCCTGCGCGTCTCTGAAGTCCAGCGGGCTAAAAGTATGCAGGGCGTCAGCCTACGAAATGTGCGTCTGACCGCCTATCGGTGCCCCGCTGACGAAATCAATCCCATGCTGACTCCAACCACCGAGTGGGGACGCGGCATAAGTGATAGGCAGCCACCCTGGCCCATCATCGAAAGCCGTATGGGGGAGATGATGGTCACCCACTTCGGCATCGGAGGGCCGATAACATTGCTGATGAGCTTGCCTATTGTGGATGCGCTGGAGAACGGCCCCGTCAGCGTGTCCATTGACCTGAAACCCGCCCTTGTTGAAAAACAGCTGCGCCTTCGGCTTCAGCGGGACTTTGACCAATACGGCAAGAGGGGCTACAGGAATATCCTCAAGGGACTATTACCGCAGAAGATGGTTGAGCCCTTCGTCGAGATGACCGGCATACCACCGGACCAGCCTGGGCACCGGATAAATGCCGAGGAACGGGAGCGACTGCTACGTTGCCTCAAATCACTACGCTTCAACATCAAGGAGCCGCTATCTATGGCCTCTGCCATGGTCACCGCTGGGGGTGTTTCCCTCAAGGAAATCGACCCGCGCACTATGGCCTCCCGCCTGGTTGAAGGACTCTATTTTTGCGGTGAGGTGATGGACTTGGACGGCGACACCGGCGGCTACAACCTGCAAGCCGCCTTCTCTACAGGATACATTGCTGGAGAATCAGCGGCGCATACCTAATATTGCCTAAGGGGGAGGGTGATATGCCATGTGCATAGGAAGACCATCTCTTTTGAATATGAATCTTTACAATATGTGGATGCCGAATTCCTTCAAGCCTTCCGCTAAAGCGCTCAAGGGAAGCCCGACCACATTAAAATAATCACCTTCAATCTTTTCCACGATGACTGACCCTAGTCCTTGAATGGCATACGCTCCAGCCTTATCTAAGGGCTCTTTCGACCTGACATAGGCATCAATCTCATTTGATGTTAATTGCCTGATATAGACCTTTGTTTCTATTGATTTGGATAGTACCTTCTTGCTATCGGTATCCATAATGGTGAAACCGGTGATAACTGAATGCCGCCTCCCGTTTATTGTTGACAGCATCTTTCTGGCAGCGGTCTCCGTTTGTGGCTTGCTCAGTATCTTACCTTCAAAAACGATGAATGTATCAGCCGCAATAACTAAGGCGTACTTGTGTTTCCTTGCTACCATCTCAGCCTTCCTCAAGGATAAGGACTTCGCCAGTTCGTGTGGCTCTAACTCAGAGTTTATATCCTCCTCATAATTGCTTGGTTCGACCTGAAACCTCAGGCCGAGTATTTCCAGCAATTCCTTTCTTCTGGGAGATGTCGAGGCTAATATAATTGTTTTCATATCGTTGTTTAGGGCGTCTTAAGCCTGCTACAAAACACGAAGAAGGGTGGGATTTCACGGCGTCTAGGAGGCCGTGCGTGAAAGGCATGGAAGGCAAAGCTGAGGAGTCGACCCTCCACGCGGTGTATCCTCAAGGCCACGTCCTGCGGTCTTGTTGTCGCCGTAGTACGTGAATACCCCAGTCTCAGTGTCAAGCGTGTCGGGCCAATCTGGGTCGTCCCCCGATGTGTAAAGGGCCGCGAAGAGGTAGTGACCATCTTTGCGTCTCCGAATGCGAAAGCCACCAAGATTTCCACACGGCAATAGCCGAGCGAGAGGGTCGCCGGCAGAAGTGCGGGGGTGGCCTCCCTCGTATTCCCTATCAACAACCAAGTCAGCTTTAGAAAGCTGTTCGAACGGAACGGTCTCAGTGAGCATGATGCTCCCGGCGCCCCGCACTACCCGTACTAACTGTGACACACATATGTATCTAGGAAGTCATCAATTGTCTTCACCTGGTCACCGCCGAACATGCTGGCCGGTAACACTAAGAAGGCTATGCCCAGTAGACCCAGAGCGGTAGCTTCAGAATAGAATACGAAGAACAACTGAGGGAAAAGTCCCACCAGGAAAGACAGTGCAACGAAGGCCCCCACTCCGATAGCTATCCAGCGCCCGAGCGTGTGCATGGCGGGTCCCCGTTGCATCACTTGTCTCAGTTCTTTCTCATGACGGTTTGGACAACAGTTTGGAACTCATTACTTCAGAACCTGTACCAACTACTGCAATTATTTAGATTCCGCCTTCGCCAAACTTCTCTTTGAGCCTAAGCGGCAAGAGAGATTCTAGTTCCGGGGGATGGCCCTTGACATATCCATTACCAACACCGAAGCATCCTCTGGCATACTCCGGTTCCCAGTCTCGCGGGTGACCCTTGGTGGCGCAAATTTTTGCGTCGATGTCTTGCAAGAGACACACCATGCTTTCAAGCACTTCTCCGTAGCTTGCAAATGCGAAAAGGCCCCTCAACCGCTCAAGGTCGCTGATGACGCTCGGCGCAAGCCTGATTCTTAGAGTCTTGGTGTTTGGCATAACCTACCATTCCCCCGTGCCTGTTACAGTATCAGTGTAGCGCCATGATAATACTGATAACATTACTGGTCAACTTTTGCACTTTATATCACGGTGACTGTTGGCTGCCAGTGTTTTTTGGACAGTTTTGGATCCAAGAGATCAGATTGCCCAATTATCGCTGATGGTCTACATAGCGGCCCAAGCGCATCTCAACTGACCGGAGATCCATGTGTGATTGAGAAACATATGTAGCTATGAAGTTCAGGAGCGACGCTTCTGGCATTGGAACGCTGGAAAAGGCGTTCCAATGCCTCATGTAGCCCTCCAGGCAGGGATGCGAGGATGGTCAACTGGAGTCCTCCAGTTGAGCGGAACCCCGTGGGGGAGCAAAGCTGGAGGGCTACGCCCGCCATGCCCCCGGGGGACCGGGGGCTGCGCCTCAGGAGGTATTTACCGAGTGGGTGGGCAAAGGATGGTTGCTGCATGGCTTTACACCAATCACCTTGGACCCTTCAGACGGCGCTCATCTTGGAGGCCCCAGGCTCCGGTGGGAGGGGGCTTACGCTGGGCATGGTAACGAAAAGGGCCGGGCCGCCTCTATACCGTGTGTCGGGGCCGTGGGTCAGGCCGCGTCCTTTACCAGGCGCTGCGCCTGCTTCAGGTCGGCGGGGGTGTTGATGTTGAAGAAGCTCATGTGGCCCGGGGACAACCTGTCCACCACTTCCTCTCCCACATATTGCACTCGCACTTCGTGGTAGAAATCAAAGATACGGTTGCTGGGTGTACCCAGCAGCCGCTCCATGGGGCCCAGGCATCCCCGGCCGTAGACGGCGTGCAGTGGCTCCAGGCCGCCTTTCAGGCGAGGCACCACCACATCATAGTCGGGAGAGAGCTTCAAAAGGTGGCGTAGCAGGGGGATAGAGAGGAAGGGCATATCGCAGGCCACCGCCAGGACGCGGTCAGCATCGGCGAGCTTGAGGCCGGTATAAATCCCCCCCAGGGAACCCCGCCCCGGTAGCAGGTCGGTAACCACCTTCACGCTGTGGGGCAGGGGTGGCACCGGTTTCTGCCTGTCCAGCACCAGAACAACGGGGCCGCCCAGGGCGCTGAGGGTGCGCAACACCATCCGGGGCAGGTTCTCCCCCCCCAGCTCCAGCCACAGCTTGTCCCTGCCCAGCCTGCGTCCCATGCCTCCGGCCAGCACAATGGAAGCGAACTCAACGGCCACTATATCAACATTCTATCTCAAAGACAGCCCTCCCCGCCTCCCCCTCTACAAAAGCCTTGGGGCGTATTATTGGTGCCAGGGAACCTGCACCCCCGGAGGGTGTTGGGCAAAAATCTCTTGCCACCCTCCTTGACCACGTATATAGGCTATGGTATCATCCCCTGATTTATGGCCTGGGAAATAGATGTACTTGTAGATGTTCAGGATGCCCCGGTGGGGGAGGACTGGCTGCAGGAGGTGGCGGAGTCCGTGCTATCGGCGGTAGGTGCGCAACCGCCACTGGGCCTGAGCCTTGTGCTGGCCGGGGATGAGGCTTTGCAACGGCTGAACCTGGCCTATCTCAGCCGGGAGGGTACCACGGATGTGATGGCCTTCTCCATGCTGGAGGACGATGCTTTTCCCACGGCACCCGGTTCTACGCCCGTACTGGGGGAGGTGTTCATATCCCTGCCCCAGGCGGCACGGCAGGCGAAGGAATACGGCCACCCACTGAAACGGGAACTGGCCTTGCTGGTGACCCATGGCATACTCCACATGCTGGGCTACGATGATCAGGGATCTGTGGAGGAGTCCCGCATGCGCCGGGAGGAGTCACTCATTCTGGAAAAACTAAAGGGGCTACTTTGAGCAGTGCCTCCCCGGCATATCTATATAGTCTCACCGGTTGATACCGGGCATAAAGGAGCACGGCATGGACATAGAGGACCTTTCCCGGGAGCAGTTGCTGACCCTGCTCAAGGACTACTCCAGGATGGTCACGGCCATAGACGGCTACTGGTTTATGGCGGTGGGGGAGAAGCAGGGCCATGACGCGGCCTATGAGAGGGACTGGGCGGTCTGGGAGAAGGCCGCACCCTACGAGGCACGCCTGATAAGCCGCGCGCTGGGCATCGGCACCGGGGTGGACATTCCTACCATACTGGATGTGCTCAAGGCCTGCCCCACCTGGTACTCCCTGGGCACGGAGGTCAGTGCGGAGGGCCCGGACCGGGGACTGCTGACGATGGTGGACTGCTCTGTGCAGAAGAACCGGGCACGCATGGGCCTGGATGAGTTTGCCTGCAAGGACATCGGGCTGCTAACAACCAAGGCCTACGGGAAGGCCCTCAACGCTGAAGTGAAAGTGACCTGCAAGGTGTGTCCACCGGACCCACATCCTCCGGATATCTGGTGCCAGTGGCAGTTCGAGCTATAGGTGGAAGGCCTTCCCTACCAATCCCCCCGGTGAGACTGCTCCGGGGGGCAAAGCCCGCCAGACCCCCCCCGCGGTTGTCAAGGGGTTTGGGGGGGGGCAGGCTTTCAAGGGCTAATCTGCCTGTTGGGGTGGGCCTGGGCGATGGTTTATAATTAGGGAAATGCCCGTCCTCTACAGAAAGTGGCGCCCCCAGACGCTTGCCGATGTGGCCGGCCAGGACCATGTTACCCGTACCCTGCTGCATGCCCTTAAGGCGGATAAAGTGGCCCATGCTTATCTGTTCTGTGGCCCCAGGGGCACCGGCAAGACCACCACCGCGCGCATCCTGGCCAAGGCGGTCAACTGCCTCAACAACGGCCACGGCGAGCCCTGCAACCAGTGTGAGGTATGCCAGGGGGTTGCTGAAGGCCGGGCTGTAGATATGGTGGAGGCCGATGCCGCCAGCAACCGGGGCATAGATGAAATACGCAGCTTGAGGGAGCGTGTGGCCTTTTCCCCGGGCCAGTCTCGCTACAAGGTGTACATCATAGACGAGGTTCATATGCTGACCTCAGCCGCCTCTAACGCCCTCCTCAAGACGCTGGAGGAGCCTCCGCCGCATGTCATCTTCGTGCTGGCTACCACAGAGCCTCACCATGTGCTTCCCACCATACTCTCCCGGTGTCAGCGCTTTGACTTTCGCCGCCTGCCTCAGGCGGATATCGTCCCCCGGCTGGAGCAAATCGCACAGGGGGAAGGGGTGTCCATCACCAACCAAGCCCTGAGCGCCATCGCCCTGAGCTCTCTGGGCAGCCTTCGGGATGCGGTGAACCTGTTAGAGCAGCTCGCCAGCTTTTTCCAGGAGGGTGTTGACCTGCCCCAGGTCCAGGAGCTGCTGGGCCTGAGGGGAGACCTGCGGGCCAGGGAGCTGGTGGGGCACATAATAGGCCGGGACCTGGCTGCCAGCCTGTCCCTGGTCAGCCAGATTGCATCCGGTGGCGCTGATATCAGGGCATTTCAGAGAGAGGCGGTGGAGTACCTGCGGGGACTGCTCCTCATCAAGGGGGGCAGTGCCGGTGTGGTGGAAGTCACTGCGGATGAGTTGGCCGGAATGCAGGAGATGGCCGCCCGGTCCACCATGGAGGAGATAGTACGGGCCACCAGGCTGCTGGCTGAGGCCGACCTGCGCTGGGAGGGTTACTCCAGTCTACCCCTGGAGCTGGCTCTGGCGGAATGCCTGGCACCGGCTACGGATACAGGCCCGCAACTCCCAACACCGTCTGCGGCGGCGACTCAGCCGCCTCCCGAGACGGTAAAGCCCCGTGCCAAACAGGCTGCCCGGGCTGAACAGACCGCACCCCCTCCGCCACCCCAGCCCGCATCGCCGCCACCTGTGGCCGAACCGGAACCGATGGCCCCCGCTCCCCACATACGGGCCCAGCCGGATGCCGCCCTTCCCCAGAGTATGGCGGGTAACCTTACCCTGGTCTTCCTGCAAAGCCACTGGAAGCAGGTCATAAACCAGTTCCGGGGCATGGGCTCCACCGGCACTCTGGACGCCCTCCTGAGGCAGGCCTGCCATCCGGTTGCGCTGGAGGGTGAAACGCTGGTGTTGGGATTCTACAACCAGTGGCACAAGGAGAAGATTGAGGACCCCAAGTACCGGCATATGGTGGAGAGGAAACTCAGCGAGCTCTTCGATACCCCTTGCCAGGTGCGCTGCGTTCTCACCGAACGCCGCAAGGTTTCCCAGGAGCCGATGGTCAGGGCTGCCCTGGAGCTAGGCGGCCGGATAGTAAACGAGGAGAAGCACTGATAGTGAGCGAGGAGAACTATGGATAGGTCCATAATACGTCAGGCCCAGGAGTTTCAGGCCAAGATGGCAAAGGCACAGGAAGAGCTTTCAGATGCCACCGTGGAGGTGAGCGCCGGCGGCGGCGCTATTAAAATCCTCATCACCGGTCAGCAGCAGGTGCAGAAAGTGACCCTGTTGACGGATGTAGACATAGCCGATAGGGAGCTCCTGGAGGACCTCATCCTCACCGCCGTCAACGAGGCCATCGCTAAGTCCCAGGAGCTGGCCCAGGACAAAATGGGCGCAATCACCGCCGGCCTCAAGCTGCCTGGAATGCCTGGAATGTCGGGATCGCCCGGCTTGGGCCGCAAAGGGTTTTGGTAGGCACCATGGACCGCCTCTCCGTCCCCACCTCCAGACCCCTCACCCGGCTGATAGAAGCCCTTAACCGTATGCCGGGGATAGGCCCCAAAATGGCCCAGCGGCTGGCTTACTACTTGCTGAGGGCCTCTGCCGAGGAGGCGCAGACCCTGGCCGAGGCTATAGTGGCCGTTAAGGAAGAGGCGGTGCTGTGCGCTATATGCCAGAACACCGCGGATACGAGTCCCTGCACCCTGTGTCAGGACCCCACCAGGGATCGGAGTCTCATTTGTGTGGTGGAGGAACCCCTGGATGTGCTGGCTCTGGAGCGCAGCGGCGCTTTCAAGGGGCTCTACCATGTGCTCCATGGCTGTATATCCCCTATTGATGGTGTGGGGCCGGAGGACCTGAAGGTAAGGGAGCTCCTGGCTCGCATACATGATGGGGAGGTGCAAGAGGTCATCATGGCCACCAATCCCAACCTGGAAGGAGAGGCTACCTCTATGTATGTCCAACGGCTCCTCAGCCCGCTCGGGGTGAAGGTCAGCCGCCTGGCCCGTGGGCTGCCCTTTGGCGGCGATGTGGAGTACGCCGATGAGGTCACGCTCTCCCGTGCGTTGCAAGACCGGCACTCGCTGTAGGTCGCTGTTGTCGCCATGACAAGGCCCCGGGTATACAAAACGGAGGCGGTTGTGCTTGGGGGGACCCGGTTGGGCGAGGCCGACCGTTTGGTTACCCTGTATACCCAGCGCCGAGGTAAAGTGCGGGCTGTGGTACGGGGGGCGCTACGCCCTCGCAGCCGATTGGGCGGGCACATTCAACCCCTGAGCCACTGTCAGCTCATGCTGACTGAGAGTAAGGGCCTGGATGTGGTTACCGGATGCCAGATAATTGGCCCTCTGTTCCCCATGCGGGAGGACCTGGTACACCATGCCCGCGGCTTCTACCTGATGGAATTGATAGACTGCTTCTGCCCCGAGGGCCTGGAAAACCCCGCCCTGTTCTCCCTGCTGGTGGACACCCTGGAGCACCTCTGCCTTGGTGAAGGCGGGGAACGGGTGTTGCGGCGGTTTGAGGTCCGCCTGCTGGACATCACCGGCTTTCGTCCGGAGCTACACTGCTGTTTAGGATGCCAGCAGGCGCTGGAACCGGTGACCAACTACCTGAGCCCCAGCGCCGGCGGGTTGCTGTGTCGCGCTTGCGCTCCGGAGCAGTCCCCAGTTCACTCCGTCAGCGTAAACACTGTCAAGGTGCTGCGCCTGCTTCGGGAAGCCGACATGGAAACGGTAAACCGGCTGAACTTGGCCCCCGACTTGGCGGCCGAGTTGGAGGCTGCGCTCAGGAGCTATATCCAGTATGTCCTGGAGCGGAGTATCAAGAGCGGTGTCTGGCTGGAGAGGCTGCGCCGGGAGTTCGGCCCGAACGGAGCTCTCGGAGGGCCACAAAACGGCCGGTGATCCCATTGGTATGCCGCGATGCGGGGCGGGCCCCGGTAGTCGTTCCGGGCTTTTTGCCCGCTTCTGAAAGCGGTGAGAGAAGCAGTCTATTATTGACCTCGTGCCCGGCTTCCTTTAACCTGCTGGGGCCATCGTGCTATAATTACCAGCAACATAGATATGCTTTTCGGTAATCTGGACCTCCTGCGCTATGACCCTTTGGAATTCTTACGGCTCATGCTCATGGTGGCCGTGGCCGTAGCCGTGGCCATCGCCGTGCATGAGTTCAGCCATGCCTTGTCCGCCACCCGCCTGGGTGATGATACCCCCAGGCTACAGGGACGGCTCTCCCTTAACCCGCTGGTACACCTGGACCCGCTGGGCACCCTGTTCCTGTTCCTCGTGGGTTTTGGTTGGGGCAAGCCGGTAATGGTGGACCGTAACCGGCTAAAGGGTGGCTACCGGGCCATGGGCAAGGTGGCTCTGGCCGGGCCGGTATCAGGACTGGTGGTTGCCGGTCTGCTGTCCATGGTGTTGCGGGCCAGCGATATTTCGCTGCGGTCAACCTTGGGTGAAATGCTTCTGATGACGATAATCCTTAACATAATACTCTCTATATTCAACCTCATACCTCTACCGCCCCTGGACGGCCATAAAGTGGCGGTGGGCTTTCTGCCCTTTTCCATGGCCCTGTCCTTTCAGCGCCTGGAGCGCTACGGCATCATGCCCCTGCTCATGCTCATCATCATAGACCGCTTTGTGGGCGTAAGCATTATTTGGAGGGTTATCCGCCCCGGAGTAAACTTCTTCGGCAACCTCTTCCTGGGGGAGGCGCTGCTCTGAGCAAAGGTGGAAAAGCGGCCATCATAGGGCTGGGGCTCATCGGGGGCTCCCTGGGGCTGGCCCTCACCGCCGCCGGCTGGGAGGTAGTGGGTTTCTCCCGCAGACACCGGACGGTGGCCCAGGCCCTGGTCAGGGGCAGTATCAGCCGCGAGGCGGAAGCTCTGGCGGACGCCGTCTACGGGGCCGATATTGTGGTCCTGGCCACACCCATCCAGGTCCTGCCTGCCGTGATGGATGCGATAGCCCCTCACCTCTCTCCCCATACCGTGGTCACCGATGTCGCCAGCACCAAAGCGCAGGTGATGCGGTGGGCGGCAGGACACCTGCCCGGTGTTACCTTCATCGGCGGGCATCCCATGGCGGGCAGTGAGAAAACGGGCCTTGACGCAGCTACGCCAAACCTTTTCCAGAGGGCTACCTACTGCATTGTGGCCCCACCGGGTGCCCCGGCACAGGCCCTGGAAAGGGTAAAGGGGATGGCGGTGGCGGTGGGGGCCGCGCCACTGGTGCTGGAGGCCGATGAGCACGACTACCTGGTGGCGGGCATCAGCCACCTGCCGCTGCTGGTGGCCGTCGTACTGGTCCGGGCGGTGGCCGGTGACAGCACCTGGCCTGCAATGCGGAGGCTGGCGTCCACCGGCTTCCGGGACACGAGCCGGCTTGCATCGGGAAGCCCGGAGATGGGCCGGGACATGTGTCTCACCAATAAGGACACCATCCTCGCCTGGTTGGAACGCTTCAGGCATGAGCTGGACCAGTTGCGCTGTATTATTGAGGAGGGCGACAACGCGGTGGAGGAGGTCCTGGTGCAGGCACGGGACAGCAGGGAGAGATGGCTGGAGGAAAAGGGATGGTGATAGTAGTGGAGGCCCCGGACCGTCTGCTGGGGGAGATATTGCCACCGGGGGATAAGTCCCTGGGGCACCGGGCACTCATCTTCAACGCCGTCGCTGCTGAGAAGGCCAGGGTGGATAACTTCCCCCCCGGTGCCGACCCGCTGTCCACCCTTGCCTGTTTGCGTAATCTGGGGGTCAACATAGTGTATGAACCCGGCCCGCCACCCCGGGTGGAGTTGAAGGGTGCCGGGGCGCTGGGCACACTCCAGGAGCCACCCACAGTCCTGGACTGCGGCAACAGCGCTACCACACTGCGGCTGCTGGCCGGGCTGCTGGCCTCCCAACCCTTCCTCTCCGTGCTTACCGGGGATGCCTCGTTACGCTCCCGGCCCGTGGACCGGGTGATACATCCGTTGCAGCTCATGGGTGCGCAGTTATGGGGTAGGGGGGGAGACAGGCTGGCACCGCTGGTGGTGAGGGGTGGCCGGCTGAAAGGAATTGACTATAAGATGCCAGTGGCCAGCGCACAGGTGAAGTCTGCCTTGCTGCTCGCTGGGCTGTGGGCGGAGGGTGATACCCACCTGGAAGAGCCTACGCCCTCCAGAGACCACACGGAGCGTATGCTACGGGCAATGGGGGCCTCTATAGAAAGCTATGGTCCTCAAATTAAGGTATCCCCCTTATCTTCACCCTTGAAACCGTTGAGCCTGTCCCTACCCGGGGATATCAGCGCTGCCGCTTTCTTCCTGGTGGCGGGGGCGGTGCATCCTGATGCCCATATCAGCCTGCGGGCGGTGGGGGTGAATCCTACCCGTGCGGGCGTGGTGGAAGTGTTGCAACGGATGGGGGCGAGTATCATGGTGACCGAGGGCGCTCCCTCGGGCGGCGAGCCG
>JASLQE010000369.1 GCA_030744635.1 Dehalococcoidia bacterium
GGGCGCCGAGCCCGTGGAGCTACCTACCATAGAGATACAGCAGGCCCCCTCGCCCTCCCTGGACAGCGCCCTCTCCCGTATGGGGGACTTCAGTTGGGTTGTACTCACCAGCGCCAACGGCGTGGAGGCGCTTTTCTCCCGCCTAATTGAGCTGGGGCGGGATGCCCGTGCCCTAGGCGGGGTCAAGATTTGCGCCATCGGCGATGCCACCGCTGAGGCCCTGCGGGGGTGGGGCCTGCGGGCCGACCTGGTGCCCTCCAAGTTCTCCGCCGGCGGCATCCTGCAAGCCTTTGAGGGCCAGGATATTACTGGCGTCCGTTTCCTTCTCCCCCGGGTGGAGGCCGTCCCTCCGGAGTTGGCCGATGGGCTTCGACAGCGGGGTGCTGAGGTAGAGGAGTTGGCCCTATACCGCACCCAACCCGCTGACCCCAGCGACCAGGCCCGGGAGCTGGTTGAGTCAGCGGACATAATCACCTTCACCAGCTCCTCCACGGTGAAGGGGCTGGCCCGTCTGGTGGGGGGCGATGTGGGGTTTATCAACCGGGCCACCGTGGCCTGCATCGGCCCGGTCACCGCCGCCACCGCTGCCGGGATGGGCATCCGCACCGATGTTGTGGCCTCAACCCATACCATCCCGGGCCTGGTATCGGCTTTGGTAGAATATGAGAAGGTCGGACGGGGGGGGAGGTGAAAGGGGCGGGCTTCCAGAATGGGTTGCGATATATTGAAGAAGGGACTTTAGATTGAGCCTTTGGGTTGCTGCATTTATCGTTTTCCTCGTTAACCTTCCCTTCGACTATCTTAAAGGGGGTACGAGGAGATTTTCTCTAAGATGGCTGCTCTGGATACATCTGCCCGTCCTGTGGGTAATCGCTCTGCGCACCCTTGCCGGAGTGGGCTGGGTGTGGGCCTCCTTTCCATTACTGGTGCTTGCCTTTTTCCTGGGGCGGCTTCGCAAGCTACGGGCGCCCCCCCAGAGAAAGGGCGGGCCATCCGGCACCCCTGCGCACCTTAGGTGCCTCGGGCGATTCCGTGGATACTCTACCATTGGCCCGGTCCGGCAAGAAGTGACTCCGGTCGATAGGACCATTATATCTTTCGGGTGAGAACAAGCGGAGGTGAGGCATGATAGAACAGAAGGCGGCCCGGTTCCCCGGCCTCAGGCTGCGGCGCCTGAGGCGGACCCAGCCCCTGCGCCGGATGGTGCAAGAGGCTCGGCTCCATGTGGAGGAGCTCGTATACCCCGTGTTCGTGGTGCCCGGCCGGGGCCAGCGCCAGCCCATAGATTCCATGCCCGGTATCTCCCGTTTCTCCGCCGATACCCTGCTGGACGAGGCCGCCGCCGCCCGGGACCTGGGCATTCCCGCCCTTATCCTCTTCGGCCTCCCGTCGCACAAGGACGAAATGGGCACCGAGGCCTATGACCCCGAGGGGGTCACACAGCAGGCCATCCATGCCCTGAAGCAGGCCTTCCCGGACCTGCTGGTGATGGCCGATGTGTGCCTGTGCGAGTACACCAGCCACGGCCACTGCGGGGTGGTGGTGGACGGCCAGGTGGACAATGACCGTTCCCTGGAGCTGCTGGCGGCCACCGCCCTCTCCCTGGCCCAGGCCGGGGCTGATGTGGTGGCCCCGTCGGCCATGATGGACGGCCAGGTGGCGGCCATACGGCAGCGTCTGGACGGTGCCGGGCTGACCTCCACCCCCATTATGGCTTATGCGGCCAAGTACTCCTCCTCCTTCTATGGACCCTTCCGGGAGGCCGCGGATTCCGCCCCCGGTTTCGGAGACCGCCGGAGCTACCAGATGGACCCCGCCAACGCCCGCGAGGCCCTGCGCGAGGTTGAGCTGGATGCTGCCGAAGGGGCGGATATCCTCATGGTAAAGCCTGCGCTCCCTTATCTGGACATCATCTCGCGCGTACGGGCCGCTTTTTCCCATCCCCTGGCGGCTTATAATGTAAGCGGCGAGTATTCCATGCTCCAGTCGGCCATCCAGAGGGGCTGGCTGGAGGAGAGACGGGCTATCATGGAGACCCTCACGTCCATCAAGCGGGCCGGTGCGGATATCATCCTTACCTACCACGCCAGGGAGGTGGCCCGCTGGCTGAAGGAGGGGTGAGGGTGCTCTACAGCCCGCAGGTCTACCATGTAGAGCGAGCCGTTTTCCGAAGCATACCTTGCCCACCCCCCTGCCCCGTATGTAAACTCGGGGGCTGTGCCCCCGGGCCCCCGGGGGCCTTGGGGGGCGAAGCCCCCCAAATAGAAACCACGGGTGGGAGGGCGGGAACGAAGATGCCCGCAACGCAATCCTTTCATGCCTGTGCGATGCTACGAAAAAAAAGGGGTAGCTCCTGGTGACCCAGGGCCAGGAGAAGCAGATACTTTTCGTGTGTATCGGCAACGTGCACCGCAGCCCCATGGCCGAGGCCTTCTTTAACGATTTAGGCCCGCCCGGATACCGGGCCGTTTCAGCAGGACTGCGCCCCGGCAGAGGCGTCAACCCGGATGCCGTGGCCGTGATGAGGGAGGTGGGGCAGGATATCAGCCTCTACTTTCCGAAGCCCCTTACATCTGATGTTATGGCCAGGTCCCGGCGCATAATCTCCGTGGGATGCGATGCCGACTACCTGCTGGATGTGGATGAGAGGTGGGAGGTGGAAGACCCCCTGGGACAACCTATTGAAAAGCTACGGGAAATCAGGGATGCCATCCGGGGGCAAGTGATGGCCCTGGTGGCCCGCCTGGAGGCCAGATGAAGAATGCCCGCTCCAAGCAGCTCTTTGACAGGGCGCAGCAGCTCCTGCCCGGCGGCGTGAACAGCCCCGTGCGCTCCTTCGCCGCCGTGGGTGGGGGGCCGCTGTTCATAAAGGCGGGCAAGGGCAGCCATCTCTATGACGAGGACGGCAACCGGTTTGTGGACTATATGATGTCCTGGGGACCCCTCATCCTGGGCCACGCCCGCCCCCAGGTGGTGGCAGCGGTGATTGAGGCCGCCGGGGATGGTGCCAGCTTCGGCACACCCACCGCACGGGAGACGGAGCTGGCCCGGCTCGTTACCTCCGCCCTGCCCTCGGTGAAGATGGTGCGTTTCGTAAGCTCCGGCACCGAGGCCGTTATGTCCGCCCTGCGCCTGGCCCGCGCTTTCACCGGGCGGGACAGGGTCGT
Organism: Dehalococcoidia bacterium; assembly: GCA_030744635.1. Classification (GTDB taxonomy): domain Bacteria; phylum Chloroflexota; class Dehalococcoidia; order JACVQG01; family JAHKAY01; genus JASLQE01. The sequence continues at coordinate 3,168 of JASLQE010000369.1, forward strand.
CAAGTTCGCAGGCTGCTACCACGGCCACTCCGATGGCCTGCTGGTCAAAGGCGGCTCCGGCCTGGCCACCCTGGGCATACCCTCCTCCCCGGGCGTCCCCGCCTCCTTCACCAGCGAGACCCTGATTGCTAACTACAACCACCTGGATGAGGTAAAGGAGCTTTTCCGGCAGCGGGGTGAGGAGATTGCGGCGCTTATCGTAGAGCCGGTGGCGGCTAACATGGGAGTGGTGCACCCCCTCCCCGGCTTCCTGGAGGGGCTGCGGGATATTACCCGGCAGTACGGCTCTTTGCTGGTGTTTGACGAGGTCATCACCGGTTTCCGGGTGGGCTACTCCGGCGCTCAGGGCCTTTATGGGATAGACCCGGACCTCACCTGCCTGGGTAAAATCATCGGCGGTGGGCTGCCGGTGGGGGCCTACGGGGGGCGGCGTGACATCATGGAGATGATGGCCCCCTCGGGGCCGGTCTACCAGGCGGGCACCCTGTC
>JASLQE010000370.1 GCA_030744635.1 Dehalococcoidia bacterium
GGGATACCGGTACGAACTGTGCTCCATCCGCCCGCCCAAAAGGCATAAGCTCAATAAAGCGCACAGTCCAACGGTCAATAGTCAGACGGCCGAAGTCCAGGACTTCATCATCGTTGACACCGCCCATAACCACCGTATTGACCTTCACCGGTTGTAGGCCCACACGCTCCGCCCGCTCCAGGCCCCGCAGCACGTCATTCAAATCATCCCGGCCGGTAATCTCTGCAAAGCGCCCGGGGCGCAGGGTATCAAGGCTTACATTCACGCGGCGCAGCCCGGCCTTCTTTAGACGCAGTGCAAATCTGGAGAGGAGCCGGCCATTGGTGGTCATGGCCAGGTCATCTATGCCTGGTATCGCCGCCAGCATGCCCACCAGTCGGGTGAGGCCCCGGCGCACCAGGGGCTCCCCCCCGGTGAGCCTCACCTTGTTCACCCCCAACCCGGCCACCGCCTGCACCACAGTGACAATCTCTTCGTAGCTAAGCACCTCTTTACGGTTCAGATAATGCGTGTCATCCGAAGGCCGACAGTAGCGACAGTTGAAGTTGCAGCGGTCTGTGACCGATATCCTCAGGTAGTTTATGGGGCGATGGAAGGAATCGGACAGGCCGGTCATGGTGTCCCTACCGAGGGTTTCAGCGTTGCCGGGGCTCCGCTACCGTTCAGAAGACGGCGCAGAAAGACGGCGGCCTCCCTGGCGGCCCGGCCCCGGTGACTGAGGCGGTTTTTGACCTCAGCCGAAACCTGAGCAAAGGTCTGTCCCAGCCCTGGTACCAGGAACACCGGGTCATAGCCGAACCCCGCATGTCCCCTGAGACCTTCGGTGATTATGCCGGGACACTCCCCCTTGAAAAGGCCCACAGTATCCCCGCCGGCTGCCACCGCCATAACGCAGCGGAAGCGGGCCTGGCGCTTCTCCGGCGGCACTCCCTCCAGCCGGTGGAGCAGGAGGCGGATGTTATCCTTATCTGAGGCCTCTTCCCCGGCAAAGCGGGCGGAGCGCACCCCCGGCGCCCCCCCGAGGGCCTCCACCTCAAGGCCCGAGTCCTCTGCCAGCGTAAGCAGGCCGCTGAGCCGGTGATAGTGGAGGGCTTTGGCGGTGGCGTTCTCCTCTAGGGATGACCCCTCCTCCGGGGGAGCGGAGGTGATGCCCACCTCGGGTGGGGTCACAAGCTCACAGGGCAACCCCCCCAGGAGCTCGCTCAGCTCCCGGGCTTTGGCTGGGTTGAGGGTGGCGACGAGGAGTCTGGGCAATGTCACGCCTTTTCGAAACGACCCTCCAGCTTCTTCATCACCTCGGGCATTGTGGTGTACTCCATCTCATCCAGTGGGAGGCGGTGTGGCTCGAACGGGCCGTGACGCCGCAGGTAATAGCCCATCTCGTTGGCCTGGCGGCGGGCCTCGTCAAAGCTGGGGTCGTCAAACATATCCACAGGGCCTACCAGCTTGCCGTTGGCCAACTGAAAGCCCAGGCAGGTCACCCGGGGGGGGCCGTCAAAGCGGCTGGGGTTGGCATCCTTCACCGCCACCGGCATGAGAGGGCCGTGGTGGGAGCCGCGCATCCACCCCTCCACGATATGGGGGTTGGCGAAGGGCTCCAGCACCTCACCCACGGCGGGGAAGTTACCCTGGCTCCGCACGATACACACGGGGTCATCCTTGCCCACATAGCGCCCCGCAATAAAGGCCAGACGCTGGGTGCTGGATACCGAACCCACTTCACCGGTGGCGCGGTGGTAGACCGCCCGCACCATAAAGCGGCTGGGAGAGCCTATGAACACCAGCATCTCGTATAGCTCGTCAGGGCAGTTGAAGGTTATCTTCAGCCCCTCCTTGACATCCACCACTTCAAAGGCATAGCCGCCGTTCATCACGGGGGAAATCACCAGTCCAGCGGTGTTGAAGGGGTCGGCGAACATCTTGTAGAGAGGCAGGTTCCAGGCCCCGGCCGATGTCTTATCCGCCATGAAGATGAGCACCGGCTCCGAAGGGCGTTCTTCAATCTCCATCTCCGCCACTCCCGGCCCCATCCCCTTTACATTGCCCGAGAAGGTGTCCGCAAGCAGGTCCTGCCCGGCCCCGTAGAGCTTCAGCTCCTGGGCCAGCCGGGTGCCGTCCATGAAAATATCCCAGGCCATCTTGTGGATTTCCTGGTTGTCCTCACCCTTCTGGTGGGTCATGATGAGCTGTAAATCATCTCCGCAGGCCGTCACATGGAAATCAATTAGCATGCCGGAGTCCTTGGCCTTTTGAAGGCCCTTGCTGGCCAGTTCCAGTATGGCAGGGTGGGAGGTGGAATGCCCCACATACCCTCCGATATCGGCTTTGATGTGGCTCAGGGTAACCCGCATATGTTTCCTCCTTTTTATTGCTGAATTAAGGCTAAACCAGGACCGGGGCCTTGTATTCCCCGAAGACCCCACGCAGGCAATCGCAAACCTCCCCCAGTGTAGCGTATGCCTTCACGGAAGTCAGGATGTATGGCATAAGGTTTTTGCCCTGGTGGGCCGCTGCCTCCAGCTCTCGCAAGCTATCGGCAACCTCCCGGGAGCTGCGCTCCCGGCGGATACGGTCTAGCCGCTCCAGGTGCTGCCGTTCCCCCGCCTCGTCCATCTTTAGCAGCGGCACCCTTACCGGTTCCTGTGTCTGGTACTCGTTCACCCCTACGATAATCCGCTGCATCCCATCCACCTCCTGCTGGTAGCGGTAGGAGGCGTTGGCAATCTCCTGCTGGAAGAAACCCTTCTCCACGGCGGGCACCACGCCGCCCTGGGCCTCAATCTCCGTGAAGTAGCGATTAGCCTCCGCCTCCATGCGGTCGGTCATGGACTCCACCAGGTAGCTGCCGCCCAGGGGGTCTACGGACTGGGTGACACCGCTCTCATGGGAGATTATCTGCTGAGTGCGCAGGGCTATCAGCACCGCCCGCTCCGAGGGTAGTGCCAGGGCCTCATCCAGGGAGTTGGTGTGCAATGACTGTGTGCCACCCATCACCGCCGCCAGGGCCTGCAAGGCCACACGCACGGCATTGATTTCCGGTTGCTGAGCGCTCAGGGTGCAGCCTGAGGTCTGGGTGTGGAAACGCAGCCACCGGGAGCGCTCTGACGCCCCGTAGCGGTCCGCCATGCCCCGTGCCCATATGCGCCGGGCGGCGCGGAACTTGGCCACCTCCTCAAAAAAGTCGTTGTGGCAGGCGAAGAAGAAGGAGAGGCGCGGGGCGAACGAGTCCACCTGTAGCCCGCGTTCCAGGGATGCCTCCACATAAGCGAAGCCATCGGCCAGGGTGAAAGCCAGTTCCTGCACCGCCGTAGAGCCGGCTTCACGGATGTGGTAGCCGCTGATGCTGACGGGGTTCCACCGGGGCATGTGCTGGCTGGCGAACTCTATGGTGTCCACCACCAGGCCCATGGAGGGCCCAGGTGGGTAGATGTAAGAGTTCTGGGCGGTGAACTCCTTCAGGATATCGTTCTGGATGGTGCCGCCCATCTTATCCAGGGGGACGCCCCGCTTCTCTGAGGCGACTATGTACATGGCCCAAATCACCGCTGCCGGGCCATTGATGGTCATGGAGGTGGTTATGATGTCCAGGGGCAGACCTTCCAGCAGGACCTCCATGTCAGCCAGCGAGGACACCGCCACCCCACACCTCCCGAACTCACCCACGGCCAGGGGATGGTCGGTGTCATAGCCATTGAGTGTGGGGAAATCGAAGGCTATGGAGAGGCCGGTCTCTCCATGTTCCAGCAGATACTTGTAGCGTCTGTTGGACTCCTCAGCACTGCCGAAGCCAGAGAACATCCGCATGGTCCACTGACGCCCGCGGTATCCGGTGGCATGCACCCCGCGCGTGTAGGGGTGTTCTCCGGGAAGGCCCAGGTCCTTCAGATATTCCTGGGATGCAATATCCACCGGGGT
>JASLQE010000371.1 GCA_030744635.1 Dehalococcoidia bacterium
AGGCGCTACGGGCCTGGGAACATACCTACAACACCATCCGCCCTCATCAGGCCCTGGGCTACCTTACCCCGCAACAGTATCTGCTACAATGCCAGCAGGAAAGGAGGATGTGTCACTAATGTACTGAACGAGTACAGCGACTTGACAACCACGACAAGTCCTATATACTAAAGGTGGTTTAAAGCGGCCGACCCCGTAAAAATGGGGCGGTCGACTGCAAAAAAGGCGAACCAGACTCCGCTTGGATCGGGAGCCGACCGAGACGGTACATAGGTCAGGACGGTCAAGGCTTTCCTCCGGTGGAGGAAAGCCTTATTTGTTGTAAGGAGAAGATTGGGCCTCCTGACGGATGTACCTGGAATAACGGTAGGCCACTGGACGGATGCCGAAGCCGTCACCGGTTGTACTGTAGTACTTTGCCCTCAGGGCGCTGTCACCGGTGGTGAGGTGCGGGGCTCGGCCCCCGGCACCCGGGAGACGGACCTGTTACGCCCCATGCACCTGGTACAGCAAACGCACGGCATCGTTTTCAGTGGTGGCAGCGCTTTCGGCCTGGATGCCGCCTCCGGCGTAGTACGCTTTCTGGAGGAGCGGGGCTACGGCTTTGATACCAGCGTGGCTCGGGTGCCCATCGTTCCCGCCGCCGTTCTGTTTGACCTCAACATTGGCCGGGCCGATGTCAGGCCGGGGCCGGACCAGGGCTACCAGGCCTGCCTGGCCGCCGGGACAGAGGTGGAGGAGGGGAGTGTGGGTGCCGGCACCGGGGCCACAGTGGGCAAGCTGCTGGGTGTTGAACGTGCCACCAAGGGTGGACTGGGCACCTGTTCCCTGAGAGTAAGGGAAACCATAGTAGCGGCCCTGGCGGTAGTAAATGCCTTCGGAGATGTGGTGGACCCCCATAGCGGCCTGGTCATCGCCGGTCCCAGGGAGGGTGGTAGGTTGCTGAGCACCGTGAAGCTGATGATGGGTCAGGAGTTTCAAGTTCCGTGGACCAATACCACTTTGGGCATAGTGGCCACCAATGCGCGCCTCTCCAAGGAGGAGGCGAACAAGATGGCACAGATGGCCCACAACGGCTTTTCCCGCATTATACAACCCTGCTATACGATGTATGACGGCGATGCCATCTTTGCCCTGTCCACGGGGCAGGAGACGATGGACATAACAATACTGGGCACACTGGCTGCCGAGGTGATGGCGGAGGCGGTGCTCAGGGCGGTCAGCCAGGCCAGAGGCCTGGCGGGGGTGCCAGCAGCCCGGGACATGGCCGAAAGCTCCAGGGCTGATGCCAGGGCTAAAGAGGGAAAGGAGGCATGATGCTCAGGCTGGGTTTCATCGGTGCCGGTACCGCGGGCACAGCCCTGTCGGTGAAGCTTTCCCAGAGGGGGTACCTGGTAGTGGCGGTTGCCAGCCGCACCTTTGACTCGGCTCAGCGGCTGGCCGGAAAGGTGCCAGGGTGCCAGGCCTACGAAATGCCACAGCAGGTAGCGGAAGCTGCCGAGCTGGTATTTATAACCACACCGGATGACGCCATAGCCGGCGTGGTGGCCAAACTGCGCTGGGGCGCCGGTAAGACGGTGGTACATTGCTCCGGGGTCGCTTCCCTGGACATCCTGGAGCCCGCCCGGCAAGCGGGTGCCCAGGTGGGAGGCTTTCACCCCCTGCAGACCTTCGCCAGCGCCCAGCAGGCCATCCAGAACCTGCCCGGCTCCGCCTTCGGCATCGAGGCCGAGGGGGAGGTGCTGGACAGACTGGCGGAGATGGCCCAGGCCCTGGACGGGGACTGGGTGCAGCTACAGGAGGGGGACAAGGTGCTTTACCACGCCGCTGCTGTATTTGCCTGCAACTACTGGATAACGCTGATACGGGTGGCTACAGAGCTGTGGGGGCACTTCGGGGCCGATAGCGCTAAGGCCGTCAAGGCCCTGGTGCCGCTGCTACGGGGCACCCTGCTGAATGTTGAAAGTGTGGGCCTGCCCAACTGTCTTTCCGGGCCTATCGCCAGAGGCGACCTGGGTACGATAGAGAAACATATGGCTGCATTGAAGAAGGACGCCCCCGAATTCCTGACGCTGTACCGGGAGCTGGGACTGCATACAATACCGGTGGCCCTGGGAAAAGGCCGGGTGGATGATGCGGGCGTTGAGGCCATGAGTAAGATGCTGACTACTGGAGCATAGCAGGAGGCGAGCCTTGAGAACCATGCTGAAGAGCAAAATACATCGGGCACGGGTCACCGACGCCAACCTGGCCTACGAGGGGAGTATCTCCATAGACCGGCAGCTCATGGCGGCCGCTGATATCCTGCCCTTTGAGAAGGTCCAGGTAGTTAACATAAACAATAGTGCTCGCTTTGAGACCTATGCCATTGAAGGGGGTGCGGGGGAAATATGCCTCAACGGTGCCGCCGCCAGGCTGGCTATTCCCGGCGACCTTGTCATCATCCTCAGTTATATCGGCGTGCCCGAGGAGGAATTGCGCTTCTATAAGCCCAGGCTCGTGCACGTGGACGGAAAAAACCGCCTCCGGGAGCCGGCCCTTGAAGGTTTTTGACCCGCTTCTGGACTCCACCTTCCACCTAACGGAGGATGATGGCCCCAGCAAGGTAACACCACTGGCACAAGCGGTGCGGGAACTGGTGCGCCCCGGCATGAACCTTCATCACAGCCGGGAGGCCAACGCAGCCCTATTGGAGGTATGTCGGCAATTCTGGGGAAGCAGCCCCGGGTTCAACGTAACCGCCTCCGCTCATTCATTATTTGATATCGTTGCCA
>JASLQE010000372.1 GCA_030744635.1 Dehalococcoidia bacterium
GGTTGGCGTAGGGGTGGGCGTAGGAGTTGGCGTAGGGGTTGGCGTAGGGGTTGGCGTAGGGGTTGGCGTAGGAGGGATGTAGCCACCACCACCTCCTCCTCCGCCGCCGCCACCACCACCACCGCTGCTGCCACCACTGCCGCCGCCGCTACTGCTACCTGACTCGGATGTAACTGAGCCGATGGCCTGGGATGACGGTAAATAGGAAGTAACATCAAGCCATATCAGCACTTGAGCTTTGGATTCAATAAGCTCCGCTGACAGATTGTAAATGCCGGATTCGCTTCCTTCAGGGAATGTAAGCGGTACAACCACAATTGCTTCCGCTGTCTGGCCCTTCTCGGAGGGGAAAGGGGTTATCGTAACAGTATAGCTGGGGTTCAAGGTCACAACCGCGCCAGTATCCTGGTGTGCAGCTATGATGCTGGAAGTAGCGTAAACTTCACTGACCGCGATGGGCAAGTCAACTATGGAGATTGCGTTACCCGTGACCGTAGCGTGAAAAACCTCATTTCCTCTGATCTCAGTCTTGTCAAATTGGATTTCATAGCTAATCGAAAAGAAATCAGACACACTCAGTGCGAATATCACACTGGAGTTAGTACCAACCAGGCACAAAGCTATAGCCAGGGCACAAGCCAAACGCTGTATAAACCCCTTTTTCAATCAGGATTTCCCATATATGAAAGCGACCATCGTGCTAAGCCATCCCCTATACCTTCCTCCCCAGTTCCACCCGCAGCACACGATACCCCTTTTCCTGCAAAGTAACCTGGTTGAAGGCTAAGGCCTCGGCATCATGGCTGTACCCGGACAACATCAGAACATTTACCTTCCTATTGACCGCAGCCAGGGTGGTGGTCAGTGCCACGGTGGCCGGGCTCCGTTGGGCCATCCTGTCCAGGGCAGCGTACTCCACCTGAAGCAGCTCGGCCAGCCTAATGGCCGTCCCCTGTCCGGACTGCCTCAGCCGATGGATATTGCCCCTGAGCCTGGCTACATCGGGCACCCCAAGGAAGCGCAGCGGGCTCAGCGAAACCTTGACCTCCCGGGCCAGGTTCACCGCTTGTAGCAGCGCCTGCCGTGGGTCCAGGAGCCGGGTGGTCAGAACTACCCCTTGGTGGCTATAGGCGGTCAGCGCCAGGGGGATGGTCTCCCTGGCCAGAGTGAGGGCGGTGGTGATGAGGCCATAGGCCAGTATATCCTTTTCCTCATCATCGGTAACTGACAGGTTGATTACCAGAATGGCGCACTCAACTCCCGCCCCCAGGAACTCTTTGACTACCAACTGGTGCAGCTTCGCAGTATGTTTCCAGTCGATGGCCGTGGCGCTGTCCCCGGCCTGGTAGGAGCGGAGCCCGTAGTACTCCGGCCCCTTCCTGGAGCTCCGCTGGGAAACTGCCGCCACTGAGGTAATCGCTTCTCGGCCCCCCGGCAGGCTCATCTCCAAGTATCTGCGGGCCAGCCATTCGGCATACCTGGCCCTGGGAATGACAAAAAGGCCCACCATGACCAGCCGAAAGTCCGTCCGTATCAGTCCCCAAGGGTCTATAAAACTGGCCCTGGCCGCCACCGCCGTCGGCCCCGCCAGAAGTGGGGTAAAGGAGGTCTCCACCTCCAACATCGGCCTGTCCAGCACCAATCGGGCAGGCCTGATATGAAACCAGGAATACGGGGAAAGCAGAGAAAGCTGCCCTCCCAGCGCTGAGCGGTTCAGCAGCTTCACCGGCGCTCGGCTGAGTTCGCCGGCAAGCGCCCTATGATGAACCACCTCAGCCTCAACGGGCACCGCCGAAGTCCGGCGTAGCACCACGCCGATGACCGCGGCCAGGTAGCTGAGCAGCAGGGCACAGCTGAGCAGCAGGCTCCAGCTGCCCAGCGCTAGGGCCACCAGCCCTATCACCAGCAGGCGCAGG
>JASLQE010000373.1 GCA_030744635.1 Dehalococcoidia bacterium
GAAGCGCCGTTATACTTCGTCAGCGTAGGCGTCAGGATGCTTTGTGGTAACCTTAAGTCAGGAACCCGCTAAAGCGGCTACTTTAGATTTCGCAGCTTCTTTGGCTGAGGCCATGATTCAACTTTTACCGACTGCGGGACATGATGTAGGTGGCCAGGTCTGACAAGGCGCGGGTGGAGGGGCACGGGGGCACGGCATCCAGGGCCTTCAGCGCCTGCTTTGTGAAGCCGCGGGCTATTTGCCGGCACTCCGCAATCACATCGGTGCCGGGAATGAGGGCCACCGCTTTCTTCACCGCCTCCGCATCCCCGCCATCGGTCAGCGCCCGCCGCAGGTCCGCCCCCTGGGGGTGTCCCGCCACAAAGAGGATGGTGGGCAGGGTGGGGTTGCCCTGCACCAGGTCCGCCCCCACGGGTTTGCCCAGGTCCTGCTCCTGGCCCACGAAGTCCAGGATATCGTCCACTATCTGGAAGGCCAGGCCGAAGTGGTGGCCGTAGGCCTTTAGGGCCTGTATCCCATCCTCCCCGGACCCCCCCAGCACCGCCCCGGACTCGGTGGCGGTGGCGAACAGGGAGGCGGTCTTGGCGCCTATCCAGTCAATATAGTGGTCGTAATCCAGCCTCTGCTCCATGGTGGACAGGTTCTGGGCCAGTTCGCTGCCGGATATGGCCATGAGCATCTTGGCAAACAGGTTGATTACCCGCAGGTTGTCGGTGGATGCCACCAGCCGGGCGGAGTGTGCGAAGAAGAAGTCCCCCAGCAGCACCGCTGCCCCATCCCCCCACATGGAGTTGATGGTGGCCCTGCCCCGGCGCAGGCTGGAGGCATCCACAATATCGTCGTGCACCAGGGTGGCGGTATGGAACAGCTCCATGGCGGCGGCCATGGGGTGGAGAGTGTGGGGCCGGTATTCAAACGGGGCACCCGAAAGCAGGGTGAGGGCGGGCCGCAGCCGCTTGCCGCCGTAGTGCAGGGTCTGGTCCAGGAGGGGTAGTATGTCCTGCCGGGCCAGGCCCCGTAGCTCCCCAAAGATGCCCTCCACCTGGGACATGCCCTCACGCACCGGGCCGTAGATGGCGGAGAGGTCCACACCCTTGGTCACGGCGATGCCCCCAGACGGGATACCTCTGCCTCTATTCCCTTGGCATCCAGCTTGGTAAACAGGGCGGATGGGGCGGGCAGGCCCCGGCCCGGAGCCGGCCGCTGCCACTCCCAGGGGGCCTCTACGCTCCCCTCCAGCCCCAGGTACTGGTGCAGTCTGGTGGAGCTGAAGGGTAAATAGGGGTACAGGATGGTCTTGAGGCAGGAGATGACACTCATAGCCATATAGAGGGTGGTGCCGGTCCCCTCCCGGTCGGTGGCCACCGATTTCCACGGTGCCCTGGACTCCAGATAGCGGTTGCCCTCCTGTGCCAGAGCCATAGCGGCGCGCAGGCCCTCCCTGAAGTGACACTCCGCCAGCGCCCAGTCTACCGTATCCAGGGTGGCGGCGGCCTTGTCCAGCAGGGCCTGGCCCTCAGCATCTATCGTGCCCGGCTGCGGCACCTCACCGCTATAGTGGCGGTGGACGAAGGTCAGCACCCGGTGTACCAGGTTGCCGTATGTGGCCACCAGCTCATCGTTGTTGCGGCTGTAGAATTGCTGCCACGAGAAATCGGTATCGCCGCTCTCGGGCATATTGGCCGAGAGGTAGTAGCGCAGGGGGTCGGGGTCATAGGTCTCCAGGTAGTCCGGCAGCCACACCGCCCAGTTGCGGCTGGTGGATAGCTGGCGGCCCTGGATGTTGAGGAACTCGTTGGCGGGCACATCATAGGGCAGGTTTAGTCCCCCGTAGCCCATGAGCATTGCCGGCCAGATAAGGGTATGGAAAGGTATGTTGTCCTTGCCGATGAAATTGTACACCCTGGCATCCCCGCTCCAGAAGGGGCGCCACCTGGCCTCATCCCCACTCGCCCACTCTATGCTTGCCGATAGGTAGCCGATGACGGCCTCAAACCACACATATAGGCGTTTGTCCTCATAGCCTTCCACCGGCACCGGCACGCCCCAGTTTATGTCCCTGGTGATGGCCCGGTCCCGCAGCCCCTCGTCCAGATACCGCAGGCTGAAATTCAGCACATTGGGCCGCCAGTGTTGCTGTGCCTCTATCCACTTGCGGAGCGGCTCTTGGAAGGCGCTGAGGCGCAGGAAGAAGTGCTCTGACTCTCTTATGAGGGGTGTGGTATCGCATATGCGGCAACGAGGGTTGCCGAGCTCCGTGGAGTTAAGGGGCTTACCACAGCTATCGCACTGGTCGCCCCGGGCACCGGGGGAGCCGCACAGGGGGCAGGTGCCCTCCACATAGCGGTCGGGCAAGTAGCGCTGGCAGTTGGGGCAGAACTGCTGGGGCACACTGTTCTTGTAAATATACCCTTTTTCAAGCAGGGTGAGGAAGATATCCTGGCTTACCCGGGCGTGGTTGGGGGTGCTGGTGGTGGTAAACAGGTCAAAGGAGATGCCCAGTTTCTCCCAGCAGTCTAGGAACTGAAGGTGGTAGCGGTCCACCACCTCGGCGGGCGTTACCCCCTCCTGCTCCGCCCGGAGGGTGATGGGTGTGCCGTGCTGATCGCTGCCGGATACCATGAGCACCTGGTTTCCTTTGAGGCGGTGGTAGCGGGCGAAGATGTCCGCGGGAAGGCAACACCCGGCTATGTGTCCCAGGTGAAGAGAGCCGTTGGCGTAGGGCCAGGCCACGCCTATGAAAATGCGTTCCGACATTGAGCCTCTGCTGTCTCAAGCTAAGGTCTGTGTATTGTAGCACAACGCTCTAAAGAGAGACAGGGACATTAGCCGCCCGC
>JASLQE010000374.1 GCA_030744635.1 Dehalococcoidia bacterium
TTTCGGCCCACAGGACCCGGATCTCCCATTCGTTCTGGACCGCCTCTATGAGCCATTCGTCGTTGTATTCCCGCCCGGTGGACTTCTGCATGAACTCTATGGCCTCCTCCATCTGGGAGATCATATAGTCCGCCCGCCCCATGTCTGGCGGCATCTCTATCAGGAAGTTGGGCACCCCGGTATATTCATGCCATAGCTGGGCGGTCTTGCCCTGGGCCTGGCATACCTGGTTCTCCAGCAGGAAGTCTGCCTTGAGGCGTTCGCCCGTGCGGGGGTTCAGGTCAAACTCCCCCAGGAACATTGAGCCGAGGGTGCACCTCAGGGTGGAGCAGGTATCGGGCCCGTAGCCCATTTGCTCCGAGAGCTCGATGCACTTGGTGAGCAGTGGAAAGTCGTCCATAATACGGCCGAAGTTGGGCCCCAAGCCGCCGAAGAAGTGGAACTTGCCCAGCCCGGCGGGCAGGGCATGTAGGGGGCCGGTGCCCCCCATCATAAGCAAATCCCCCCGCTCCTTGGCCGTCCACATCTCAGTGACGAACTGGCGTCTCAACTCTCTGAGCTTACCCCAGCACTCTAAAGGTTTTGTCTCCCATGCTACTGCCATAATGCCTCCTTACAATGCCCCTTAACAATGCCCCTTACGGTATTTCAGTCAACACCCATTTTTAGCATCTCCAGGTGGGCCTCCACCCGAGTGCGGAACTGCCCTTCAGGCAGGACGAGGTCACTCTCCAGAACAAGGGTGGGAATGCCTATCTCCTTGAACGCTTTCTCCAGCTCCGGCACATCATACTCATGTGGGTCGCAGAATTTCATCAGGGTTATTATAAGGCTCTGCACCCTCCATTTCTTGACCAGTTCCTTGATATGGTCCAGCCGCAGGTGCCCTTTCATGTCGTATAAAGGACAGGGTGGCCTGTCCAGGTAGCGACGGGATATGGACTCCAATGGGTCACTGTGGTTAGGGGCGAGGGTCCAGAAATAGCGGGTGCCCACGCAGTTATCGTCGATAACTGTCTCTCCCCCCAGCGAGTCCACTAGCCTCAGGAAGTCGGCATCGTCCATCTCGCTGCCCACCAACATCAGCCGCACGGGGTCATTTACTACGCGGTTCCGTTCGGGGAGTGACTTGGCCAGCTCTTCAAGCAGACTGTTGTGCTCTATTTTGTCCATAAGCATCCCAGCCAGGACTGCCTCCATGGACTCGGCTCCGGACAGTGGTGGGCTTTCTGCCTGCCTGGTCTCATAAATTTGGAGCAGGAGTTTACGGTTGGTGTTGTATACCTTTACGGACCGTTTCAGGTCGGCATCGGTTATCTTTTTGCCCGACCACTCCTCCAGTGCCGAGCGCATGCCGGCCAACTCACGGGGCAGGTGGCTGCTGGCACTATCTTCGGTTACCCTGGTAGGCATGAAATAGTAATGGCTGAAAGAGGGTTTGATGTGGCGTGTCCAGCTATCAAAGGTCTGCCGGATATGATAGCAGCCATGGGCGTGGACGATACCGTCCAGGTAGTCATAGTTTCCCGTGAGTCCCTCAGCCAGACACCCCCTGGAGTAGGGGCAGAACATGCTGAAGATGTGAGGCTCGGTGACATCCTGCGGCTGATGGCTCGGCATAATGCGCACCGGCAACATCCCGGCGGCGTATATTAGCTCCTCCGGTACATAGGTGCACAGGTAGCCTATTACCTTGCCTCCGGTGCGTTCCTTCCATTGCCGGGCATAGTCGTGCCTATCGTTGATAACTTCTGTAAACCTACTTAATGGCCCCATACCCTTGCCTTTCTTGAAAATATTAAGCTTTTATTCTGCGTCCTGGTGGATGGAATGTCAAGCCCCTGGCGTGGCGCACTATCCGCTTCGTTTAAATAACTTTCTGGCCTCGCAACTCCTCCATCTTCTCGTCGGTGTAGCCAAGGATGGAGGACAGGACTTCTTCAGTGTGCTCCCCCCATCGGGGGGGTGGTGTGTAGTGGCGTGGTGAGCCGGATACCCTTATGGGGTTGCCAATTATCCGGTATGGGGTGTTATCGTACTGGACTGTGGTCACCATGTCCCTCTCCTGAACGCCCGGGTCGGCGAAAGCCTGCGCCATGCTGTTCACCGGGGAGAAGGGGACATCCGCCCTTTCCAGGGCCTCCAGCCAGTGGGCCGTGGTGCGGGTGCTAAATACCTCGTCCACCAGGGGTTGAAGTGCCCGGCGGTTTTTCACCCGTTTCTCGGCAGACTCAAACCTCTCGTCTTCCAGGAGGTCTTCTCGTTCCATCGCCCGAAACAGGTTGTTAGTCTGCTCCGGTGTGATGGCGGCCACCATAACGTGACCATCGGAGGTACGGTAGACTCCGGGTATGGGGAGCGCCCAGTGCTTGGTGCCCGGTGGGGGCGGCTCCTTCTCCCGGTTCAGGTAGTAGACGCCATCCGTATAGAGGAAGGATAGGGCAGTGTCCAGCAGGCAGGTCTCCACCCTTCTGCCGGTGCCGGTGTGCTGCCGGGCATACAGGGCGGCCAGTATACCGTGGACGGCGAACATCCCGGTGCCTATGTCCACAATAGGTATACCTGGAAACAGGGGGTCTGCGTCCGGTTCCCCCGTCCGCGTCATGAGCCCGGTCATGGCCTGGGCGATGTAGTCAAAGCCGGGTCGCTTGTGGTGGTGACCAGTGGCTCCGAAGCCGGTGATGGAGCAGGACACTATTTGGGGGTTGATTTCCCGGAGGCTGTCATAGTCCAACCCCAGCGCCTCCATCACTCCGGGGCGGTAATTGTCTATGACCACATCGGAGACACGCACCAGGTCAAATAAGACCCCTTTGCCCTGTGGGCTCTTGATATCCAGAATGAGGCTTTTTTTATTTCGGTAAGTCTGGATGGTGCGCAG
>JASLQE010000375.1 GCA_030744635.1 Dehalococcoidia bacterium
GGCGCGGGGGCCGCGGTCTTCTCCGCCCGCCGCGGGGGTGCGTTGGGGTGGGGGGGGTGTCTGCCGACTGCGTTTGGGGTCCGGGGGGGGGGGGGGGGCGCCGCCCCCAACGGCTGCTGAACAACCTTCGGTTGCATTTCCACTAAGATATAGCACCGCTCCCGCCCTTGCAAGGGCGGGAGCGGTAATCAGGCGCGGTGGCGGCAACTGACCCCACTTGCCGCCACCTGGCTCCCGGCGCCGGTACAAGTTGGGGCTCCGCTACCTCTCCCTCCTCATCCTCCTCGGCTCCCGGGGGAAGCTCACCAAACAGGGCCAGGAAGAGGAGGTTGGCCGCCAGTTTGCTGCGGCCGGCCCACCTCATCTTCCCCAGGATGGCGAAGCCCATTACAAAGAAGGCCAGGCCATAGACGAAGAAGAGGGCTACCATTGTCAGCAGGCTGTCTCCGTTCATCGTCCCCACATCATGGTTGACTCTCTATCAGCTATTACTCAAGATGGCAAAGGGCACAGGTCTGTTCACCCCGCCCCGGTGGTCACCAGGGATCTCGGATATGGCTATGTTTCCGGAGGCATGGCAGGTCAGGCAAGCCTCCCTTTCCGCGATGGGATGGGGTATGGGCGCCGGCCGGGCAGCCGGGGCGGGAGCGGTGGGCGTTGCCGGTGTGGGGGCAGTAGGCCCTGGGGTGACGGCAGGCGCGGGTGTTGGAACAAGGGCAGCCTCGCCGGACAAGGTCAGGGCGGGCGGGGGTGGGATAGTCCCAGTGGGGGCCTCCTTGATTGTATGACATAGGTGGCAGTCCGCATCTGTGCGGCCTGTATGGTCCGCGGGCATCTGAGTAATTTGCGGGCTGCCCGTTACATGGCACATCACGCACTCTTCCCTGCCCTCCAACGGGTGAGGTACCACGGCAGCGCCGGGGCTGGATGCAAGGGTGGCGACACCCGCAATGGTGGCACCAAAAGGCCGGTGGCAAAGGCCACAGGTATTATTGGCCCGGCCCCGGTGATGCTCCGGCACCTCAGGTGAACTGGCCAACCCGGTTAGGTGGCAAATCAAGCACTCCTCCCGACCCTCTACGGAATGCAGTATGGGTGGTGCATCCCCCGCAGGCTGAATCCGGCCCGGGTTGCTCCCACCACATGCGGAAACCACGGCAAGCATACCCGCTGCCATCGGTAGCAAGTACACCAATAGGTACACCCGAGGTGTAGCACAATATTTGTGTTTTAATTCACTTATATTATAAATGCAACCGACGCTTATTGCAATACATATTTAGATACAACCCTCCTTCACCGAAAGTTGTAACACCTGTGGGCATACATCTGAACCCTCCCCCCTTAATAAATGCTATGAGTCCACAACCACCACACCCAGATATGAGCCTTGACGGCCCCACAGATTAGGGTTTACCCTCTACCCGGAAGCAGTGCGCCATTCAACATAAATAGCCCTTACCGGTGAAAGGGGGGAGTCCGTTGAGGCTCAGAGACAGGGTTGCCATCGTGACCGGCAGCAGCCGCGGCATAGGCAAGGCCATAGCTCTGGCCATGGCCCGAGAGGGGGCGGATGTGGTGGTCGCCGCCCGGACGGAGTCCGCAGGCCAGTCCCGTATGCCCGGCACCATCCACGAGACCGCCGAGATGATACGGGCCCTGGGGCGGTGGGCCGTCCCCATCAAGGTAGATATTTCCAGCGAAGACGATACGCAGGAGATGGTGCGCCGGGCACTGGCCGATCTGGGCCGGGTAGATATCCTGGTCAACAACGCCGGGGTGTTTCCCGTGGGCCCCTTCGCCGATCTCCCCATACGGCACTGGGACCTTGCCATACGGGTCAACCTCCGGGGGACCTTCCTTTGCACCAAGGCGGTACTGCCCCACATGATGGAGAGAAAGAGCGGTAGCATTATAAATATCTCCTCATGGATGGGAAAGGGGCCCAGCCCGGGCTATCTCACCTACGGGGTTACCAAAGCCGGCATAGAGAGCCTGACCATGAGCCTGGCGGAGGAGCTCCGGGAGTACAACATCAGCGTCAACAGCCTCTCTCCGTCTACCGCCGTGGACACCGAGGGCCTGAGATACTCCGGCTACGCAGACTCGGATATGGCCAAGGAGCAGCTACAGCAGCCGGAGCCGCCGGAGGCGATGGCGGAGGTGGCGGTGTTCCTGGCTACCCAGAATGCAGGCAGCCTTACGGGTAAGTCACTGGTCAGCCTGGAGTGGAAGAGCCTGCAAGCACAGGGATAAGCATAGCGGAAAGCCCGGGGGAGTATCCCTGCCCACCCCTCTTCAAGTCCGGAAAGCGATGGTGGCATCCGCCAGTGGCGGGGAGTAGATGACGAGGACCTTGATAGGCCCCCCTATAGGGACTGCCTTGTGACGCGCCCCCGGTGGAAAGAAGGCCATATCGCCCGGCCCCATCTCAAAACTCTCCCCCTCCACCTCCACCTGGCACTTTCCCTCCAGGAGGTACATCGCCTGCTCGGCAACATCGTGATAATGCGCCTCAGCCATACCCCCCAACCCCACCTCTCCTGATACAACCTCTATGTTTCGTGCCCCCACCGTCTCTTTGCTGATTAACCTGCGGTTCACCGTCCCGGCGTGGGCCTCCGGAGAATAGGTGGGTAGCTCACCGGGTCGCACCATATAATCTGTCTTTTTCATGCGCCTCATCCTTCCAGCAGTGCTGAGAGCACAATCTCGCCCATACCGTCGGTGCCCACCTGCTGTCTGCCCTGCTCCATAATGTCGTATGTCCGATAACCCCGCTCCAGGGCTTTCTCTATGGCCGACTCCACAGCCTCCGCCTCTGCATAAAGGCTCAGGGAATACCGCAGCATCAAGGCTACGCTAAGTATAGTTGCTATAGGGTTCACCTTGTTCTGCCCCGTGTATTTGGGGGCGGAGCCGTGGACCGGCTCATAAAGGCCAAACACGCCCGCAAGGACCCCCTCACCCCCCTGCCCGGACCTCCGCCTTGGGTTCATCTCTGCCGAGGCGGTCATCCCCATGGACCCCATGATGGCGGCGCCCTGGTCGTTGAGCATTCCGGCGGTCAGCAGGTTGTCCAGGGCCAGGACATCAAAACCGGCCGGGTTGCGGACAAGCTGCATGGCACAGACATCGGGGTACATGTAGTCCACCGTCACCTCGGGGTACTCATCCACAATTCCCGCGCACACCTGTCTCCAGAGCTGCGAGGTCTCCAGGACATTGTCCTGGATAGCCAGGCCCAGGTGCCCCTTCCGGCCCCGCGCCACCTCAAACACCACCCGGAGGAACTCCTCCACCTGCGGCTCCGCATACTTTATGGTGTTTACGGCCCGCCGGCCCCGCGCCGTCTGCCACAGCCCCCGCGGCTTGCCGTGAATGACACCCCCCATCATCTCCCGGGCCATGACGAAATCAACACCCCGTATGACCTCGGGTTTGAAAGGGGTGCAGTCCTCGAGGTGAGGAAACACCTTTATCGGACGCAGGTTAACGAAAATTCCCAGCTCCCGCCTGAGAGAGGTCAGCCCGGCCTCCGCCTTCTGGGGAGGCGGCAGGTGGTCCCACCGAGGGTCTCCCACCGCACCCACCAGTACGGCATCCGCACTGCGGCAAAGGTCTATTGTCTCCGGGGGCAGCGTTCTGCCACGCTGCTCTATGGCGGCCCCGCCCAAGAGGCCCTGCTTGAGATGGAAACGGTGGTTGAACCTGGCCCCTACGCCCTCTATGACCCTTACTCCCTGGGAGACCACCTCCGGCCCTATCCCATCCCCAGGCAGCACGGCGATGGTGAACTCTCCCATTCTTCCCCTTTCTCCCCCTGCCCACCACCGGTGGGTCAGCGGCTCAGGTCTATACCCAGGAGCCGGGCCGGGTTCGTTTTCAGTGCTGACTCCAGCTCGTCATCGCTCAGGCCGCAATCCCTCAGGGCGGCAATCATCATCCTCATCCCCTCCACGGGGGTCGGATTGTAGTCCTGACCGAAGTCCGTGTCCAGGACGCAGCGTCCAGCACCCACCGCCTTTACCGCTTCCGCTATTTTCATGGGGGGAAGCCTCTGTTCAGGGTGCGTACAGGCCACATAGCAGTGCTCGATGAACGCCCCCATGTCGGCCAGTTCCCCCTGCTGGTCCAGGGAGAGGAGGCTTCCGGCCACAGTGGTCAGGGGGTGGGTGACCACCGTTTTGATGCCCATCTCCACGGCCCTCCCCACAAGGGCAAAGACCTCCTGGGGTGCGATGTGTCCGGTGCAAAGGAGCAGGTCATGCTCTCTGGCGATTTCAAGGATGCGCCCCACCTCCGGCAGCAGGCCGCCGTCCTCCCCGGTCAGTCTCAGGCCGACCTCCCCCCTCATGGCGGCATCAACCACCGAATCGGTGGTGGGCATCCACAGGACGCGTGTGCCCAGCGCCGCCGCCGCCCCCACGGCCCGCGGGTTGAGACCCCCCAGCGACCGGTTCAAAACGAGGCTGCCGAACAGCTCCGATCCCAGGCCGAGCTCGTTTACCGTGAAGCACACCGGGGTGCTGCAGTAGTAGTGGGCCTTCAGCACCACCCCTCTCATGCCGGCCTCCGCCGTCTGCCTGGCCAGGCCTAACGCAGAGCTCTTCCGCTCCCGGAAGGGGTCGGGGGCGAAGTGCACATGCATATCAATGGCCCCATGTAGCAGGTTATCGTTTTGAAACATTTGAATATTGCCCTGTATTCTACACCCCGGCCCCACGGGTTTCAACGCCTGCGGGAGGTCGTATAGCAGCCATCTTTCCCATCCGTTCAGGACTAATACCGATAGTGTCCTCCACTTCCCCTGTCCTGGAGCCTGAAGGAGGCGAGCTTTGACAGCCCCTTGCCGGTGGGGGTATCATCGTGGCCATGGGAGAGGGGGGTATGGATACGGTACCGCACGCTGAGATGTCACATCCACCCGTCCGGTCAGTGGGCACCGCATGAACGCCCTGGAGCGGTGCCATGAGGTAGTGACCGGCCGCCACGCCTATGCTCGTCAGTGGAAGGAGCGTACCGAGGGCAAAGTGGTGGGCTACTTCTGCACCTATGTGCCGGAGGAGCTACTCCTGGCCGCCGGCATCCTGCCGGTGCGGGTCCTGGGCGGCCACCAGCCCAGCGATGTCACGGAGCCATATATCACCAGCCGCTACTGCCCCCACTGCCGGGATGTCCTCGCTCAAGGTCTGGAAGGCAAATATGACTACCTGGACGGCATAGTCTATGCCCACACCTGCGTCCATATCGGCCAGGCCTTTGCCTGCTGGGAGAGACACATCCCCACGGAATACTCCTATTTCATTTACATGCCGGCGTCCGTCCAGAGCCCCGCCGCCCTGCCCCGGCTGGCTCAGGAGGTGGCCGACTTCCGCACCTCCCTGGAGGAGTGGACGGGGAAGCCCCTATCGCCGGAGCATTTGGACCGGGCCATCCAGACCTACAACACCAACCGCCGCCTGCTCTGGGACCTCTACGCCCTGCGCCGGGGTGAGCCACCGCTGCTCCGGGGCTCCGAGGCCTTAGAGGTGGTGCTGGCGGGCCAGATGATGGACAAAGAGGAGCATAACCACCTCCTCACAGAGCTACTTACAGCGCTGCCCCAGCGCCCAGACCCCCCTTCCCCGGGAGTCCGCCTCTTTACTGGAGGCGGCGAGAACGACGATGTGGACTTCCTCCGCCTGGCCGAGTACCTGGGGGCCAATGTGGTGGCGGACGACCACTGCACCGGCAGCCGCTATTTCTGGAACCAGGTGCCCCAGGATGCGGACCCACTCCGGGCACTGGCCCGCCGCTACCTGGAGAGGTCCCCCTGCCCCCAGAAGGACTGGGTGGAGCGGCGACGGCTGCCCATAGTACGGGAGCTGGCCCGGGACTATTCCGTTGAGGCGGCGATTCTTACTCAGCAGAAGTTCTGCGACCCACATGAATACGATATCCCCGTAATAAAGGACCTCCTGGAGGGGATGGGCATCCCCTGCCTGTTCCTGGAGTTTGATGTGACCATACCGGCGGGGCAGTTCCGCACACGCATGGAGGCCTTCCTGGAGATGCTCACCCTGGACATGGTGCGGTGAAGGCTGCATGAAGCAACTCAAGAGCTGGAGTGGTGGACAGTTAGCGATGATTGCCATTCCCTCCCGCCCTCCCGAGAGTAATCTCCGGGGGCTGTGCCCCCCGGAGACCCCCCACTGGTCTCGAGTGCTTCGCCCTGGGACCCATCCACGGGTGGTTCGATGGAGCAAGGATAGCTGGTGGACGACCCTGGAGGTGACAGGTTGAAAGACGGAGCCGTGTATCCCACAAAACCCTTGGAGAGCCGGAAGTGGGCACGGGAGCTCCGGGACCGCTTCTATCAGGACCTGATGCGTGCCCGGGATGACGGCAAGCTGGTGCTCTCTGCGGGCATGAGGGTGCCGTTTGAGTTGGTATCCGGTTTCGGGGACTTTGAGTGCATCAGCGAGCACTTCTCCAACTCTGTGTCCATCGACCAGGAGATGGCCCAGAGGTACAACGAGGCCTTTGAGGCCAGGGGGTTTGCCCGGGACTTCTGCTCCCTCTCGCGGCTCTATCTGGGGGCGATGATTACCGGGGACACCCCCTGGGGGCCTTTCCCCAGGCCCGATATCTGCCTAATGTTCCACGCCTGCGATATCCAGGGCAAGTGGTTCCAGTTGGTAGCGGAGCACTTCTCAGTACCCTACTTCTGCCTGGAGCAGCCCGTACACTACCCCCCCAATCCGGCCAAGCGCCAGCACAATATCCACTACCTGACCGACCAGTTTCACGCCCTGATTGACTGGGCAGAGCAGACCCTGGGACGCAAGCTTGATGAGGAGCGGTTTGTTGAGGCCGCCCTCAACTCCATGGAGGTGCAGTCCCTGTGGGCGGAGGTGTGCTGCCTCAACCGGGCGGTGCCCGCCCCCCTGGACGACCGCACCCTCTATGCGCTGGAGTCCA
>JASLQE010000376.1 GCA_030744635.1 Dehalococcoidia bacterium
CTATTTAAGCATTTTAGAAGAAGGGTGATGATGAATGTGTTCCCTTGGCATGTGTCACACTGGGAGGCCGGGGGGGCACAGCCCCCCAAAAGAATCTGACCGAGTGGGTGAGTGGGCACAAAAGGGTTGCTAAACTGTCTCACCCCCGCTAACATCTTGTTGGGGGGGTAGATATGAAAGAACATATTAAGGTGTTGGTGGCCAAGCCGGGGCTGGACGGCCACGATGCCGGCGCCAAGGTGATAGCCTTCGGCCTTCGCGATGCGGGCATGGAGGTGGTCTACACCGGCCTCCGACAGACCCCGGAGAAGATTGCCCAGGCCGCACTCCAGGAGGATGTGGATGTGGTGGGCCTGAGCTGCCTCTCCAACGCCCATAAGTCCCTCTTTCCCAGGGTGGTGGAACTGCTGCGTCAGCAGGGAGGGGAGGACATCCTGGTTATCGGCGGCGGCAACATACCCAAGGAGGACTTTCCCTTCTTGCAGGAGCACGGTATGAGGGCCATCTTTGGCCCCGGCACATCCATCTCCCGGATAGCCGATTTCATCAGGAAAGAGGTGAAGGCATGAAGGACAGGCGGGAGGACATAGCCCGCAGGCAGCAGGAGTGGCAGGAGGGCACGGTAAAGAAGGCCCTGGACCGGTTGGGGACCAAGGAGTCCCCCAACCGGTTCTACACCCCCCTGGATGTGCCCGACTTCGACTTCCTGGAAAAGGTGGGCTTTCCCGGGGAATACCCCTTGACCTCCTCTACATTTCCCGTAAACGCCCGTCCGGTCCCGGAAAGGGCGGCCAAGGACGAGGATACCGCGGGAAAGAGCGAGGTCCCGGGGGCCAGGGTGCGGGCGGGGCGCTACTCCGGCTACGGCGCTCCGGAGGACACCCGGGACTACTACCTGCAGATGCAGGGGCTGGGCCGGGGCACCGGCCCCAACCTGGCCTTTGACCTACCCACCCAGTGCGGCCTGGACTCGGATAACCCCATGGCCGTGGGGGAGGTGGGCCGCGTGGGGGTGGCCGTGGACAGCCTGCGGGACTTCGAGGTCATCTACGAGGCCTTTGAGGGCGACAACGATATCGATAAAATCTCCTCCAACTACACCATCAACGCCCCCGCCAGTGTGATAACCGCCATGTACTTCGCCCTGGCCCACAAGCGGGGCATCCCCCTCTCCAAGCTCCGGGCCACCCCCCAGAACGATATCCTCAAGGAGTTCATCGCCCGTGGCACCTATGTCTTTCCCCCCAGCCACTCCATGCGGCTGGTGAGGGACTTCTATACCTTCTGCGTGAAGGAGGCCCCCAACCTGAACATCGCCAGCATCGGCGGCTACCATATCCGGGAGGCGGGGGCCACCCGGGAGCAGGACCTGGGCTTCAGCATGGCCAACGGCATCACCTACCTGCGGGTGGGGGTGGAGGCGGGGCTGGACATTGACCAGTTCGCCCCTCGTATCACCTTCAACGCCTTCGGCGGCAGTGTGGAGATGCTGAAGGAGGTGGCTTTCCAGAGGGCCGCCCGCCGCATGTGGGCCAAGGTAGTCAGGGAGAGGTTCGGGGCCAAGAACCCCCGTAGCTGTCTGCTGCGTCAGGGGCTGGGGCCTCACATGGGCTACAAGGATGCCACCGTGAACCGTCCCCTGAATAACCTCACCCGGGCGGTCATCGGGGGCATCGCCTCCGCCCTCTCCGGGTGCCCCCCTAACGCCGAGCCGCCCTGGGATGAGGCCCTGGGGCTGGGGTGGAGCCTGGAGGCCATCCAGCTTGCCCGGGACGCCACCCGCATCATGCTGCACGAGGCCCTGCTCACCGACGTCATCGACCCCCTGGCCGGGTCGTACTATATAGAGTCCCTGACCGACCAGATGGAGGCCGATGCCTGGGCTATTGTAGATAAGATAGAGGCTATGGGCGGTGCGGTGACCGCCTGCGAGAACGGCTATATGCACCACGAGGTGGCCCGTAGCGCCTATGAGCGGCAGCGGCGTGTGGAGAGTGGAGAGGACTCCATAGTAGGGGTGAACTGCTTCGTGGGGGAGAACGAGATGGAGGTGACCACCACCCGGGACGTGCCCCACCCCTATGACCCCGAACGCCGGGAGCGGGCGGAGTCCCAGCAGCTTCAGCACCTGCGGGAGGTGCGGCAGCGGCGGGACGGGAAGGCCGTGGCCGCTGCCCTGAAAAGGGTGAAGGAGACCGCTCAGAAGGAGGAGGCCAACCTGATGCCGCCGATAATAGAGGCGGTGGAGGCCTACGCCACCGTGGGCGAGGTCTGCGATGTGCTCCGGGAGGTCTTTGGCGAGTTCCAGCCCGTGGCCCTGTGAACCCACATGACATAAAGCCCGGCGAGTCCCTCTACCGGGATGAGGGCCTCAAGGTCTATGAGGCCTCCCACTACGATGACGGCTCCCATGTGGCTGAGATGAAGGCCATCCTGGGCTGGCTCCCCAGTAGGAGGGGTTGGGAGTTGGACCTGGGCTGCAGCGGCGGCCTGCACTCCGCCGATCTGGCCCGCCGGGGATTTGAGGTTACCGGTGTTGACCGGGAGCATAGCGCCATAGCCCTGGCCCCGAGGCGCTTCGGAAGCCTCCGCGGCCGCAGCTTTCAGGTGATGGACCTGGAGACTGCTGACCTTTCCCCTCTCGCCGATGCCGGGCGGTTCACCCTGGTGATGGGCCTGGGAAATGTGCTCTCCCATCTTACGCGGGCCTGACTGCCGGGGCTGTTCCGGGAGGTGTGGGGTCTGCTGGGGGAGGGGGGCTGCTTCTTGTTTGATGTCCTCCACCTGCAGAAGCCTTTTGAGCACAGGTTGGAGCTGTGCGATACCCGCGGTGAGTTGCGCATGGTGTGGGAGCGGGATCTGGACCGTGCCACCGGGGTGATTGATTCGGTGGGCCACTTCCTGCATGAGGGCTACCGTGCTCGATTTCTTGTCCGGGCCTATTCGGTGGAGGAAATCACCGGCATGCTGCGCTCCGTCGGCTTCCCCAGGGTGGACTGTTGCCCCACCCTGGACTTCCAGAATCCCCATCCCAATCCCCCCACTCTTTACTACCGCTGCCTGAAGTAGGGGATGGCCTGCGCCACCATGGGCGAGGCCTACGATTGTACTACCGAAGGCATCTGATCCGAGCGAAGTGACGGGCTCTCCGAAGGAGTGTCGCCGCCATCAGGGTCTAAAGGA
>JASLQE010000377.1 GCA_030744635.1 Dehalococcoidia bacterium
GCTGCCCAAGCGCATGGCCCTGGAGCTGTTCAAGCCCTTTATCATGCGCCGCGTTATTGAACAGGGCATGGCCCAGAACATCAAAGGAGCCCGACGCCTGGTAGAACGCGGCAAACCCGAGGTGTGGGACATTTTAGAGGATGTCATCCGAGAGCGACCGGTGATGATTAACCGTGCCCCCACCCTCCACCGTCTGGGCATCCAGGCCTTCGAGGTGGTCCTTATTGAAGGCAGCGCCATTCAGATACACCCCCTGGTGTGCGCACCCTTTAACGCCGATTTCGATGGCGACCAGATGGCCGTGCACCTGCCCCTTTCCAAGGCATCAGTGGATGAGGCCCGCGCAGTAATGCTAAGCACCCAGAACATGCTACTGCCCAGCTCCGGAGAGCCGGCAGTGGCCCCCACTCTGGATGTTGTGCTGGGCTGCTATTACCTTACCAACGAGGCCCCTCAGGCTGATGGCGCGACCGAGAAACGCTATGCCAACTTTGAGGACGCCAGGCAGGCCCATGATATGGGCCTGCAGGAATTGCGCCAGCCCCTGCTGGTGCAGGACGGGAAGGGCGAGTGGCTGCGCACCACCGTGGGCCGTATCATTTTCAACGAAGTGCTCCCAACGGAGATAGGTTTCCTCAACCATTCCATGGACAAAGGGGCACTCAAGCGGCTTATCACCCATTCCTACCGGCTGGTTGGCAACCAGGCAACCGCCCAGGTTCTGGATAACCTGAAGCATCTGGGCTTCTACTACGCCACGCGGTCCGGCGTTACCATAGCCATGAACGATATTGAGGTCCCCGCCGAAAAGGCCAAGCTGCTGGAAAAAGCCCGCGAGCGGGTTGACACCATTGAGCATGAGTACCGGCTGGGACTCATCACCGAGGATGAGAGGTACCGCCAGGTGGTAGATGTGTGGAACCGCTGTACCGACGACTGTACCGAAATCATCTCACAGAACCTGGACCGCTACGGCGGAGTTTACATGATGGCCACCTCCGGGGCCAAAGGTAACATCACCCAGATTAGACAGATGGCCGGCATGCGAGGCCTGATGACCGACCCTTCCGGGCGCATCATGGACCGCCCCATCCTTTCCAGCTTCCGTGAGGGCCTCACCGTGCTGGAATACTTCATCTCCACCCATGGTGCCCGGAAAGGACTGGCGGATACCGCCCTCAGGACCTCAGACTCCGGTTACCTCACACGGCGGCTAATAGACATCTCCCAGGATGTCATAATCCGGGACGGGGACTGCGGCACAACCAGCGGCGTATGGATTTCTCAGTCCATGGAGCCAGGCGTGTTACCCTTCCTGATGGAACGGATCCTGGGACGGCTGGCCGCTGGCACGGTGGCACACCCCGAAACGGGCGAGGTGCTGGTAGAGCGCAACCAGGAAATAGATGAAGGGGTCGCCGCCGCTATAATAGAAGCAGGTATAACCCGGCTGTTTGTCCGCTCCCCGCTGAGCTGTGAGTCCCGGCACGGCATATGTCAGGCCTGCTATGGGCGGGACCTGTCCAGCCACGAACCGGTAAACCTGGGTGTCGCCGTAGGTATCCTGGCCGCTCAGAGTATTGGCGAACCCGGTACCCAGCTTACCATGCGCACATTCCACACCGGTGGCGTGGTAAGCGTTGACATCACCAGCGGCCTGCCCCGGGTGGAAGAGCTGCTGGAAGCCCGCAATCCCAAAGGGCAGGCCGTAGTCTCTGAAATTGACGGTACAGTAGAGGTCATCACCACAGCCGAGGGCCGCCACATAAAGGTGACCAGCTCCGATACCTACCGGGATGAATACATCCTCCCTCAGGGCTGGGAGCTACAGATAGCCCCCGGCCAGAGGGTGGAGATAGGACAAATACTGGCCCAGCCCCCCAGGGAGGACGGGGCCGAGGACCTTCACCCCGCCACCAACCTCGTTGCCCGCAGTAGCGGCGAACTCTCCGTTCAGGATGACCGCCTCTTTGTCTATTTCGAGGAGCGCGATGAGCGCGAGTA
The DNA here is from genome assembly GCA_030744635.1 of Dehalococcoidia bacterium. Taxonomy (GTDB): domain Bacteria; phylum Chloroflexota; class Dehalococcoidia; order JACVQG01; family JAHKAY01; genus JASLQE01. The sequence goes on from JASLQE010000377.1 coordinate 2,005, forward strand.
CCCCGTGCCCACCGCCGCCCGTATACGCGTCGCCACCGGTGATAGTATCACCGCCGGGCAGCAGATGACGGATGGACACCTTAACCCGAACGATATACTCCGCATCATGGGCCGGGAGGCGGTGCAGCACTACCTGGTGGACGAGGTGCAGGCCGTCTACCGCTCTCAGGGTGTGGACATCAACGATAAGCACATAGAGGTAATTACCCGCCAGATGATGACCAAGGTGAAGATTGATTTGGCTGGCGATACTGAATTCTTACCCGGCGAGTTGGTGGATCGCTTCGTCTATGAGGATAGCAACGCCAAGGTCCTGGCCGAGGGTGGGGAACCGGCCACAGCCCTGCCCGTGTTGCTGGGTATAACCCGGGCCTCCTTGAACACCGAGAGCTGGCTATCGGCAGCTTCCTTCCAGGAGACCACCAGGGTGCTCACTGAGGCCGCCCTCTGGGGCAAGATAGACAAGCTCAGTGGCCTCAAGGAGAATGTCATCATCGGCAAACTCATCCCCGCCCGCTCTTACGAGCCCCCGCCGGTGGAAGTAGAGCCCGATGAGTTCACACTCATCGCACGGGAACGGCTGGGGGAGACCGGTGAAGGGGCACTCTTGGATACCTCAGCACTGGCAGGGGACCTACCCTTTACAACTGAGGTAGGAGAAGGGGAAGACATGCCGTCCAGCCCCATTGACGACCTGCCCATAGATAGCGTGGCGGAGGAAGCGTCCGAGGAAGGCCCTCACCTCCCGGGGGACGGTGCTGTAGCAGAACCTGAAAACGCGGTATCCGAGCCCCAGAGCGACACCCCTATCGCTTCCGATGAAGTAGAGGGGGCTGAGGATGAGTTCCTCGTCATCGGGGACGAGCCCCAAGAGGCAACATCAACGCCCGAAAACGAGCTACCCACGGCAGACGGTGAGACGGTTGAAGATGAAGACACACCCCCTACCGCCGAGGATAGGACTGGAGGCGAAGCGGAGTAAGCCGGTAATGGCTTACCGCACCTGGCGTGGGCGTTCCCGCCTTTCCACTGGGGCCTGCTACTGATAGCGGGCCCCAGTTTTTTACTCCCCCTGGAAGGGCGAACGGCGTCACGCCGCTGCTGCCCGGCGAATGTGGTGTGCAAGCCCCGGTCCCGCCCGGCATATGGCCGGCTGCATTGACGCCTGATGCCTGTATGCATATCATTTAACCGGGCTATAAAGCCTGGGCCAGCCGGGCGATGGACGGGGCTGGAAGGCAGCGGCACTTGAGAGATAAGGCTGCGCCGCAGGCGCAGACTGAATTCTGAGATGGGAGGGCCATGACCTATAAGATAGGTATTGATGTGGGGGGAACTTTCACAGACCTAGTAGCTGTGGACGAGTGTACCGGGCGGTTCGTCACCATCAAAGCACCCTCCACGCCGGAGGACCAGTCTTCCGGACTCATGGAAGCCGTGGCAGCCACGGGCATAGAAGGCAAGGACATAACCTCCATCATCCACGGCTGCACCGTGACCATTAATGCGGTACTCACCAGGACGGGGGTCAAGACGGGGCTGCTCACCACAGACGGTTTCAGGGATGTGCTGGTTATGGGCCGCGGTCAGCGTCCCAGCTCTGCCCAGTTTGACCCCCGGTGGCGGCGCTCCTTCTCTGATAGTATGCAGCCCCTCATCCCCCGTTACCTGAGACGCACTGTGAGCGAGAGGGTGGACTGCGATGGCCGTGTATTCATCCCGCTGAATACGGAGGATGTGGGGCGGGAACTGGCCTTTCTGGATAAATGCGGTGTAGACGCGCTTGCCATCTGTCTCTTCAATTCCTATATAAGCCCCCAGCATGAGCAGCGTTTGGGCCAGATGGCACGGGAGCTTTTACCCCACACCTATATCTCCGTCTCCAGCGAAGTCCACCCGGCCTTCAAGGAGTTCCCTCGCTTGTCCACCTGTGTGCTCAACGCCTATGTAGGCCCGGTAATGGACCGCTATCTATCACATACCGAGGAGCGGCTCCAGGAGTTCGGATACAAAGGTGCGTTGCTGGTAATGCAGTCCAACGGTGGCCTCATCGTATCCTCCGTGGTGAGGGAGAGGCCCGTATACACCGTCCAGTCCGGCCCCGTGGGAGGCGCCGTAGCGGCCCGCTACATAGGCGAGATTACCGGGGAGCCGAACCTCATCGCCATGGACATCGGCGGCACCAGTTGCGATGTCACGATCGTAACCGCGGGCCAAAACACAGTAACCCCGGAGCTTGAGATTGAGCATGACCTTATGGTATCCCTGCCCAGCATCCAGGTAAAAAGCGTCGGCTCCGGTGCGGGCAGCATCGCCTGGATAGACCGCTTGGGGGCGTTGAAGGTCGGCCCCCAGAGTGCCGGTTCCATGCCCGGCCCTGCCTGCTACGGGAGGGGTGGGACTCAGGCCACTGTCACCGATGCCCTAGTTCTACGGGGCACCCTTATACCTCAGCACTTCCTGGGTGGGGGGATGAAAATTTATCCCCAGGAGGCGGGGCGCGCCATGGGGCCGCTGGGCCAGCACCTGGGATTCAACTTGGCCCAGACTGGGAAGGCCGTATGCGATGTCCTGGTTGCCAGTGTCAGCGAGGCGGCCAAGGAGATATCCCTTTACAGCGGTATCGACCCGGGAGACTATTACATGCTGGCCTACGGCTCGGCGGGGCCTGTATTCGCCTCCGAGGTCGGACGAGAGATTGGTGTAAAGGGTGTAATAGTACCACCCTTCCCCGGGGAGATGTGTGCCTTCGGCCTTGTTATGTCAGACCTGCGCCTAGATTGGGGGGAGAGTGTGGTGAAGCAGTTAGGCACTCTCCTGGTGGAGGAGTTGGCTGCTGTCTACCAGAGGCTGGAAGGCCGTGTGCTGGAGATGTTTCAGCGCCAGGGCATTGACCCGGACCAGGTGGTGCTCAACCGCTATTTCGACGGCCGCTATATGGGCCAGACCTGGGACACATTCTCCGTTCCAGTACCATCCGGGGAAATAGGCGGCGCATGCAAGGAGGAGATGTCCCAGAACTTCCACCAGGCGCACAAGCGTTCGTGGGGGTACAACCTGCCCACCTATTCGGTAAAGCTGATTATGGCCCGGGTCAGTGGTACAGCAGCCCGGGAAAAACCCCAGCTGCCTCACATCGAGTCCGGCGGCGAAAGCCCCCAAGAGGCGTTCTTGGAGGACGCGCAGGTATACTTCGACAGGGAAGAGCACAGTACGGTCCCATTGTACCAGCGTGAGAAGCTGAAGTCTGGCAACCGTATAAAAGGGCCGGCCATTATCCAGCAGCGGACATCCACCACAGTATTGCTGCACGGGGACGAAGCCGTGGTGGACACCTATGGCAATC
>JASLQE010000378.1 GCA_030744635.1 Dehalococcoidia bacterium
CCTTGGCCCTCCGCGCCTCGTTGGGCACATAGTCCAGGTCGCAGTCCGAGTCCGGGGTCTCCTGGTTGATGGTGGGAGGGATGAGTCCTTTGTTAATGGTGAGGGCCGTGAACACGGCCTCCAGTGCTCCGGAGGCTGCAAAGGTATGGCCCAGCATGGACTTGCTGGAGCTCATGGCCAGCCTTTTGCTATGCTGACCGAATACGGTCTTGACTGCCATGGTCTCCAGAGCGTCATTATACTGGGTGGAGGTGCCGTGGGCGTTGATGTAGTCCACATCCTGTGGGGAGGTGCCGGCATCCTGCAGGGCCAGGCTCATGCACCTGGCGGCGCCTTCCCCACCGGGGGAGGGGGATGTTATGTGGTAGGCGTCACAGTTGGAGTTGAAGCCAGTGATTTCGGCGTATATCCGGGCACCCCGTGCCAATGCGGCGTTAAGCTCTTCAAGGACTACTGCCCCCGCTCCTTCCCCGGGAACCAGGCCATCCCGGTTTTTGTCAAAGGGCCGGCTGGCCTTCTCCGGCTGGTCGTTTTGAGTAGAGGCGGCCCCCATTACTGCCAGGCCTTCGATAATCACCGGTATTATCCCGGCCTCAGAGCCCCCCGCAATCATGGCGTCCACCTCACCGAGCTGGACGAGGCGGAAAGCCTCGCCCACGGCGTATGTGCCGGTGGCGCAAGCATTATTGGGGGCCAGGTTGGGTCCCCGGGCACCGAGCTTCATGGCAATCTGAGCCGCCGCCATGTTGCCCATGAACATGGGAACCAGGAAGGGGGAGACCTGCGAAACGGCACCTTTAAGCCATTGCTCGTGTCCCGCCTGTAGTGATTCTAATCCCCCCAGGATGGTACCCATACTGACCCCGACCCTGGTGCCATTGCTATGGTTAATTTCCATCCCCGCATCCGCTACTGCCATCTGCGCCACCGCTATGGCATACTGCTGGAAGCGGTCCGTCCTCCGGGCCACCTTCCTATTATCTATAAAGTCCTCGGCATGGAAGTCCTTGACCTCGGCGGCAATTTGGGTGCGCATGCCGGCGGGGTCAAACCGGGTGATGCGGGCGACGCCGGACCTGCCGGCGCACAGGGCCTCCCAGCTCTTTTCCACTCCGGTGCCCAGTGGGGTTATCAGCCCCAGACCTGTTATCACTACCCTCCGCTTCATATGGAGAACCTAAACTTGTGGCTCAACAATTGCCTCCTTAAAAAACGCCTCCTCAAACTCATCTCAGTGCTGGGCTTGCCATCCTGCGTGGAGCACCGACGCCGTTAAGCATTATATCAGCGATTGAGCTGGCCAGTTGCTCCACATCAGGCTCATGGGTGGGGGTGGGGGTGGCGAGCACCCGCTCCGAGATTATACCCAGCAGACAAAGGGAAGCCAGCTGCGGGTCCAGGTTACGGAGCTCTCCCCGGTCCATCCCTTCCTCCAGTACATTGGAGATTATGCTCAGGTTGGACTGCCTGCATTCCACAAGTAGTTTGCGGGTAGCCCCACCCAGGCTGTACGCTTCGTGTAGAACGATGCGCCAGAGCTTG
>JASLQE010000379.1 GCA_030744635.1 Dehalococcoidia bacterium
CCGGAATGGCTTTCCAGAAATAGTTGTGAATACCGTCGGCGGTGTAAAGGCGTCTAAAGCTCAATTCCAACGGCATTCCAACCTTGACTTCGTTAATATCACGGTCGGTCATACTACATAACATTCTACCACCGCCGTCAAAGTTTACCACTGATATTACCAGGGGCACATCTTTGCTACCGGCAATATAGTCCATGGAGTAGGTGTAGAGAGAAGCCTTTAGGTTCGCCAGTCTCACCAATACCATGTCGTCCTTGGTGTGGCACCGGGTGCACACCCTCTGAGGGGGGTACTGTACGGTGCCGCAGTGGTTGCACTTGGAGCCGTAGAGGCGCAGCACCTCTTTCTGCTCACGGTGGAGGGCTGCGGCGGAAGGACCCGGCTGGGCCGGACGCTTAACCCCGGGGTCCGGCTCGTAGATGCCCTTCCAGGATAGGTAATCCTCGTAGCTGGGTATCAGTCTCTTGGAGCTCAGATAGCCCTTAAGGCCGCGGCCCTGTTTCATCTTCTCTATCTGAGGGGTCACCTCAAAGAGCATGGCATCGGCACCATCGCCGTAGTTGACCACCAGCACCTTATCTCCGGCTTTGGCGTTGTCCAGGGCGGCTATCAGCAGCATCACGGCGTTGGCGCACCCGGTGTTGCCCAAGCTGCCAAACAAGGGGTCCTGGACCTGCTCCGGAGCGAATCCGAGAGTGCGAGCGGCATCCCGATGCTTACGGGGGTCCGGGGCGGAGAGGATGAGCCGGGAGATGTCCTTGACGGTAAGGTTGTTCTTCTTGAGGATGTCGGCCACCACCTTGGACACGGCCCTGGTATAGCCTTCCTCAGTAGCAAAGCGGTCTTCCCAGGTGTGGTGATAGGCCTCACCGCTCACCTTCCACACATCCAGGATTTCCTGTGTCAGAGAAAGACTGTCTATTATCTGTGCCACCACATCCTTGCCCCCCAGCATGACAGCACCAGCAGCGTCGCCGGTGTTGGCTTCCATACTGGAGCGAGGTGCACCCAGGCGCTCATCGGCAACCACCACCAGGGCCTGCCGTGCCGAGCCTGCTTTGACGGAGTCCAGGGCCGCCCTGAGGGCCACCGTTCCGCCGCGAAGCGAATGGGCGTAGTCCACCGCCTGCATGGTCTCCGGCAAATCGCTGGCAATCGCTATTATGCTGGCAGCCTGTTTCTCGCTATAGGGGGATGTGGTGGTGGCGAAATGCAGGCCGTCTACTGTGGACTTATCACCACCGTTCAAGCAGTCCATGGTAGCAGCTACTGCCATGGTGATGGAGTCCTCATCGAAGTTAGCTACCGGCTTCTCCCCCGGGGCTTTCCAGCCTGCCGTCTCTTTCCCGAGGCGGAACAACGGAACGTAGGCCCCCACACCAGTTATACCGACCATTCTGTTCCTCCCTTCTGCCATAACTTATGTCCGGTTACCAGAGGCACTGACCTAAACCGTGGTCAGGCTGAGGGTGTGCCTGGGGTCCAGCTTTATGCCGGGGCTCATTGTGGATGTCAAGTACAGGCTTTTTATGAACTGCCCCTTGGCACCACTGGGGCGCGCCTTGGTCACCGCTTCCACCAGGGCAGCCATGTTCTCCACTAGTTTTTCCTCATCAAAGCTAATTTTGCCTATGGGCACATGGATTATGGATGTACGGTCCAGCCGGAACTCCACGCGGCCCCGCTTAGCTTCCTGTATGGCCCGCTGCATGTCCTGGGGGGCAACCACCGTCCCGGACTTGGGGTTAGGCATCAGGCCGCGCCGGCCCAATATCTTACCCAGCTTACCTACCCTGCCCATCATATCCTGAGTGGCAAAAGCTATGTCAAAGTCCAGGAAGCCCCCCTCCACCTGTTTGACCAGCTCATCCCCACCCACCACATCGGCCCCGGCCTGTTCAGCTATGGTGGAGGCCTCGCCCTGAGCGAAAGCCAGCACCTTTACCTCTTTACCCATTCCGTGAGGAAGCATTGCCAGCCCCCGTAGCTGGTGGTCAGCCTTGCGGGGGTCCAGGTTGGTACGGAGATGTAGCTCCACCGTCTCGTCAAACTTGACAGAGGACGCTTTCTTGGCGACCTGTACAGCCTCCAAGGGTTCGTAAAGACGGTCCTTTTCCACCACCTTGGCGGCTTCCTGATAGCGTTTACCCCTGTGGGTCATGATTACTCCACCTCTATGCCCATGCTTCGGGCGGTACCTTCTACCACTCGCTCCGCCGCCTCCATGGAAGCGGAGTTCAGGTCCTTCATCTTAATCTGGGCTATTTCCCTGACATTCGCCCTGGAGAGCCTTCCGGCCCTTTCTTTACCAGGGTCAGAACTGCCTTTCTCAATTCCCAGGGCCTTCCGGATTAGCTCCGCCGCCGGCGGTGTCTTGATGATGAAGGAGAAGGAGCAGTCCTCGTAGATTGTTAGCTCAACAGGTATAATAGTGCCCGATTGCGAGCTGGTGCGCTCGTTGTACTCCTTGACGAAGGCCATGATGTTTACCCCATGCTGGCCCAGGGCAGGGCCTACCGGGGGGGCAGGGGTGGCCTTACCTGCCGGAAGCTGGAGCTTGAGCACAGCCTTCACCTTCTTTGCCATATATCAGTCCTCCACCTTGACGATGTTGTGTTCGCTTTTGCTTGATGAAACCGGCTGTGCTTCCTCACCGGCATCTGACATCTGCCCGGTAGCACTGCCGGGGTAAGCTTTACCATATTCCTCAGTCAGCCGGTCCCTGGCCCAGCCCACATAGTCAGCATCTATCTCAAAACCTATGCTCGGCACGCCAAGCTGCAGGCATGCGGTGGCCGTGGTGCCTATGCCTGCGAACGGGTCCAGCACCAGCCCGGTGCGGGAAAGCCCGTGCAGCATCACGCACATCCGTGGCAGCTTGACCGGGAAAGTTGAAGGATGGGGCCGCTGCCTGGCCCGAGAATGTATGGTGCTGTAGGGGATAAACCATGTATTGCCCCGGCAGCGCCTGTCTTTGGTGGCGGCTTTCCACCTCCCTATGTTGGACTTGTCCTGATAGGGAACTCCCACGCCCAGTCTATCTACAGACACCCTGCCGGACTTGGTAAACTGATAAATGAACTCGTGACAGTCGTTGATAAACCGGGAACTGCTGATAGGCTTGTAGTGGCCCACGGCCACATCACCCGCTATGCGAGGGCAGTCGCCCACATCTTCTTTCTCCACCGCTATTGATTTCACCCAGCTAATGACATTTTGCAGCACGAACGACTGGCGCAGGCGGTTGGCCACATCCCAGGCTATCCACGGGTCATCCGGCCTGTTACCCACATTGAGGAAAAAGGAGCCTTCCGGTTCCAGGACCCTCTTTATTTCTTTGGCGACTTGTTCCATCCAGTCCAGATATTCCTGCCGGGGTCTTGCGTCCTGGTAGCTGGTATACTTTACGCCTATGTTGTATGGCGGCGATGTCACCACAACGCTAACCGAATCATCAGGTAGCAGCAGGCGCATGCCCTCCACACAGTCCAGTTGGTATAGCCGTGCGACGCCAACGGCGACCACAGGGTCCACCTGGCTGGACACACTTTTGGAGGAATACGATGCCGTCTCACGCCTGGCTTCCCGCCTGGCAGTCACTGAGCCGAGGGCAGCAGTCGATGTCATCCGCCTGCTATATCCTCTCTACCTGTAAGAAGTCCAGCTCTACCGGGGTCTCCCGCCCGAAGAATGAGATAAGTACCTTAACCTTGCCCTTCTCCATGCTTAGCTCGTCCACCACCCCGACGAAGTCCTGGAATGGTCCATCCACCACCCGCACACTCTGGCCCTTGCTGAAGCCTACACGCAGGCGCGGTTCTTCCCGCTCCTTGTTGAGGATGGAGTCTACCTGGCCCTCATCCAGGGGCACAGGCACCAGGCGGTCGTCCTCGTCCTGGCTGCTGACAAACCCCGTCACACCAGGGGTGTTACGCACCACCGCCCAGGTATTGTCGTCCATCACCATTTCCACCAACAAATAGCCGGGAAAGACCTTCTTGGTTACGGTACGCTTCTGGCCGCCGCGCACCTCAATCTCCTGCTCGGTGGGAATCACGACCTGGAACACTCGTTCGCTGGCATCAAGCGAGCGCACACGCTGCTCCAAGTTCTTCTTGACCCGTTCTTCAGAGCCGGCCTGGGAATGTATGACAAACCAATGCTTCTGGTCTTCCATAATACCTACAAGGTCGGCAGGAACAGGCGAGTTAGTTGGGAGAATCCGTAATCAATGCCTCCCAAAAACGCACCCACGGTGATGGCCACAACCAGCACCATAATGGTGAGTCGCATAGTCTCCTGCCGGGTGGGCCACACCGCTTTTCTCAGCTCAGAGATAACCTCCCTGAACAGGCTTAGCCTCCCCCTCCCCTTGGAAGCAGCCATTGCGCGCGCAGGACTTCTCCTGGGCATAGGCCTACTTGGTCTCCCGATGCGGAGTATGGGCCCGGCAGCGAGGGCAGAACTTCTTGAGTTCCAGGCGCTGAGGGTCATTCCTCCGGTTCTTGGAGGAGGTATAGCTCCGCTGCTGGCACTGGGCACATGCCAGGTAAATCACCTCACGTACGGCAGCCTTCTTGGACACTGGTTACTCTCCCACGCTCGTAATCACTCCAGCGCCCACGGTCCTGCCACCCTCTCGGATGGCGAACCTCAGCCCTTCCTCCAGGGCCACAGGGTGGATTAGCTTCAGGCCCATCTTTGTGTCATCCCCAGGCATGGTCATCTCCACGCCCTGGGGAAGCTCAATGATCCCGGTCACATCCGAGGTCCGGATAAAGAACTGGGGCTTGTATCCCGTGAAGAAGGGGGTATGTCGGCCTCCCTCCTCTTTGGAGAGCACATAGACCTGGGCCTGTGCATTGGAGTGGGGTTTGATGCTGCCGGGGGCGGCCAGCACCTGGCCACGCTTGATGTCATCGCGCTCAACGCCCCGCAGCAGGCAACCCACCGCCTCCCCAGGCTCGGCGGAGTCCAGAATCTTGTGAAACATCTCCAGGCTGGTGGCCACCGTCTTGCGGGTATCCTTGATGCCCACAACCTCCACTTCGTCACCGGGTTTTATGATACCGCGCTCCACCCGACCGGTAACCACGGTGCCGCGCCCTTTTATACCGAACACATCCTCCACCGGCATAAGAAACGGCTTGTCCTTGGGGCGTGGCGGCAGGGGGATGTATTCATCCGCAGCGTCCATGAGCTTCATTACCTGTCCGCATTCGGGGCAGTCACGGCTGCCACAGCCATGCTCCAGGGCCTTTACGGCGCTCACCCGGATAATAGGTGTGTTATCGCCGTCGAACCCGTACCGAGACAGCAGCTCACGCAGCTCCAGCTCCACCAGCTCCAGTAGCTCTTCATCGTCCATCATGTCCACTTTGTTGAGGGCCACGACGATGCGGGGCACCTCCACCTGGCGGGCCAGGAGGATGTGCTCCCGTGTCTGAGGCATCGGGCCGTCCGGGGCGCTTACCACCAGAATGGCCCCGTCCATCTGGGCGGCGCCGGTAATCATGTTTTTGATATAGTCAGCGTGTCCGGGGCAGTCAATGTGGGCGTAGTGTCGCTTATCCGTCTCATATTCCACATGGGATATGTTAATCGTAAGGCCGCGGGCCTTCTCCTCGGGGGCATTGTCAATGCTATCGAAGGCACGGAATTCACCCCCCCCTTGACAAGAGAGTATCCTTGTAATGGCTGATGTGAGAGTAGTCTTGCCATGGTCTACGTGCCCGATGGTGCCCACATTGGCGTGGGGTTTGATGCGCTCGTAGTGTTTCTTAGCCATGTAATTGCCTCCTTATAGTAAGCCCACAACCAGATTCGAACTGGTGACCCCACCCTTACCAAGGGTGTGCTCTACCACTGAGCTATGTGGGCCCTTGACCCTATTAAGTAGCAGTGCCCCCAACCCATCCGAGGAGGCCCAATCCTCTCCTGTTCAGTGGTGGAGGGGGTAGGATTCGAACCTACGTAGCCCTTCCGGGCGGCAGATTTACAGTCTGCTCCGATTAACCACTCCGGCACCCCTCCCTCAGCCCAAGGGGGGAGTCGAACCCCCAACCTACCGATTACAAGTCGGTTGCGCTACCGTTGCGCCACTCGGGCAAACATACGGTAGTATATCCACCCCCCATTTCCCGTGTCAAGATGACGGGGCACACCCCTTTATGGTAGACCTACCTGCCACCGCTCAATATTATACTAACCTTTGCCATTCCCAGCAAGCGCCGGTCTTTTTACAGAACACAGCCACTCCTACTCTCTCTGACCAGCCCAATGATTACGGGAAGAACGGCCTTCGCGGCTGTGTCAGCTTTGACGTACAATCACAGGGCAGATATAAGCCTTGACCGCCCCACCCCAAGCCGATAGGATGTGCATGGGCAAGTTCCTGACACCGCAGGCCCCACAATGCGGCAACAGCCATTACGGCACACCAATTGAAGGAGGCCACCAAATATGGAAGGCATGCACTTTGAAGATGTGAACATAGGCGACAAGTTTCTGAGCATGGGGAGGACTATTTTCGAGACGGATATCGTCAATTTCCTAGGCCTCAGCCGGATAAATGAGCCGCTTTTCAATGACCGGGAGTTCTATGAGAAGCAGGGGATTATCAAGGGACGGCTGGTGCCGGGGCCACTTACATATGTCATAGCCATGGGGCTGTTCACCAACCTGG
>JASLQE010000380.1 GCA_030744635.1 Dehalococcoidia bacterium
CAGTGCTGAGGCCAGCACCGCCAAGCCCAGCCCCCAGCGGGCGCGGGCATGCACCGCCGGGGCCAGGAAGCGGCTCAGTTCTATGCGTTCCCCCAGGATGGTGAACACCGGGAAGCTCAGCATGAGCAGGGTGAGGGACAAGTTGCCCACGGCCGGCCGGTCAACGGTGACAAGGGCTGTGATAAGCAGGAGCAGCCCGCCCAGCATCATAAACCGCATGGGCAACGGCTGGGCGCTGTAGCGCCCCACCGCCCACAGAAGGTAGACGTAAACGGTCAGCCCCATCGCCAGCACCACACTGCCCACGATGTTGACGGCCTGGAGGGACCAGAGCAGGCCTGCTATTTTGAGCACCGCCCCCAATGCCACCAGAGGGGGCATGTAGTGCATGCTGCGTTTGAGCTTGAAGGGCAGGGCACCTATGTAGCGCTCGACGACGATGAGCACTGCCAGGAACCCGAAAACCATGATTTCGCCGTGGTACGGCAGGAGGTTTGGCAGGAAGGGCTGCGAGGTGACGCCGCCGAAGAACAGCAGTCGCACCACGCCAATCACCATCCCCAGCAACATGAAGAGCACCGCCAGGGGGGCCACCAGTAGCTGAGGTCTCATTTCCACCTCCGGCCCGGAGACTACAGATACCCAATTCTACCACAGGGCTGCCATTTGCTATTGGGATACCTGAGATATGCCAGAGGGATGCCTGGCCCGATAGGCGAAGCACTATCGGCGGGGGCGCACCCCCTCCAGATACCATCTTCGGGCGGGTAGGTGGGTGGAGAGGGGTTATTTCTCGGTGATAGTCACGCCAACTATATGGACATCCACCGTGGGGGAGGACATCTCCCCTGTGGGGCTCGCTGTCACGGGCACATTGCCTACCTTATCCACCACATCCATGCCCCCGGTCACCTGGCCGAACAGCGTATAGTTCTTGGGAAGACCGCCGCTGAGGTCAGCCAGGGTGATGAAGAACTGGCTCCCGTTGGTATCTGGGCCGGCGTTGGCCATGGCCAGGGCGCCCTTCACATATTCCCGCTTCACCTCTTCATCGGCAAAGCGGTAGCCGGGGCCACCCCTGCCGGTGCCGGTGGGGTCACCGGTCTGGAACATGAACCCATTAATAATCCGGTGCACCTTGACCCCCTCGTAGAACCCCTCCCGTGACAGGAAGACGAAGTTGTTTACCGCCAGTGGGGTATCCTTGGGGAACAACTCTACGGCGATATCGCCAAGGTTGGTGCTGATGGTGGCCGTGTATGCCTTGTCCTGGCTTATGGTCATGGGTGGTGGACTGGACCAGCTTTTCATCTTGCCTCCTCCTGCGGTCTCGGTGGGTGAGGGCACCGGCGTACTCTGTGTGGCTGTTGGCGTAGCCTCGCCACCACACGTAGATAGCAGGAGCATCCCGCCCAGCAACAGTGCCGTAACAAATATGGATTTCTTCATTTCATACTCCAGATAAATACCGTTTAGCCATCACTTGCATTCCCACCCACCCGCCCGAGGATTATATTTTCAGGGGACACCCCCGCACCGCCGCTAAAGGGGCAGAGCCCCTTTGGAATCCCCGTTCCAGCACGGGCGGGACAAGTGCCACCCCTGCTCGCCCCCCAGACCCCCTGGACGCTGGCGGGTACACTCAGGCAATTGCGCCCTCCCGCTCCAGGGCGGCTATCTCCTCCCGGCCCATCCCCAGCATCTCGCCGAATACATAGTAGTTGTGCTCGCCGTAGTAGGGGGCGCGCCCCCGCACCGCATCCGGGCAAGAATGCAGCTTCCAGGGCATGCCGAAGTGCAGGATGTCATCCGATGCCGGCTTTGGGGTATCCGGAAGCCAATCATAGTCGGAGTAATTCAGGGAGTGGATGAATCCCCGCTCCGTTAGGTGGGGGTCAGTGAACAGCTCATCGGAGCTCATGGAGGGCACAGCGGCTACCCCCGCCTGCTGCAGGGTATCCATCACCTGGTAGTCCGTATACTGCAGCGTCCATTCCTCTATGATAAGGTCCAACTCCTCCTGGTTCTCCCAGCGCCTTAAGCCATCGGCAAAGCGGGGGTCTCCGGCCAGCTCCGGCTGGCCGATGGCCCGGCACAGGGCCTGCCACTCCTCATCCGTAGCCACGGCGATGCTGACCCATTTATTCTCGCCCTGGCACCGGTAGCAGTTGTGGGGGGCCATGGTGTAGTCCCGGTTGGCCCGGCGATCCTGACTGCGCTGGTTCATAGTATAGTCCAAGAGCACGTCTCCTATAGCGGCGCCGTTTGTCTCCCTGCCGGCCACATCTATGAACTGGCCCTGCCCGGTGCGGCGGCGATGGAACAGGGCGGCCAGGATGGCAAAGGCGCAGTACTGACCGGAGCGCATATCCGGAGTGCCGCGCAGCTCGGTGGGTATGCCGTCAGGGTAGCCGGTGTAGTAGGAGAGGCCGCTGGTGGCGGCGAACACCGGGGCCGCACCCAGGTACTCGCTCTCCGGGCCGGTCTGGCCGAACCCGGAGTGGGAGAGCATGATGATGTCCGGTTTGACCTTCTTCACCTCATCGTAGCTCAGCCCCAGCCTCCCGAAGGCCCCGGGGCGGTTGCTCTCAATGACCACATCGCTGATGGCGATTAGCCTCTTGGCCAGCTCCACCCCCTTGGGGTGGGTCAGGTCCAGGGTCACCTGGAGCTTGTTGAGATTGAAGTCCACATAGCGGAACCCCATGCGGCGGCCCACCACACCCATTTTGGCCTTGCTCTCCACCTTCACCACCTCCGCCCCCAGGAAGGAAAGCATCATGGCAGAGTACGGGGCTGCCGCCTCCCGGGAGAAGTCCAGTGCCCGGATACCCTCCAAAGGTTGAGTGGCCATATGCGCCTCCTCTACTGCCTGTTCGCCATAATTAGTATAGCCTTAGGGATTTTTCGCCCGCCTGCGGCGGACTCAGAATGATACCATTTGTAGTGTCACCCTGAGCGTAGCGAAGGGTCTCAGATACCGACAAAATCACGCTTCCCTTTGCATCCGAGCACTATATCACCCCAGCCTGGCGCCAGCGCACCAGCTCTTCGCGGCTGTGGCCCAATTGGCCCAGCAGTATATCTTCATTATGCTGCCCCAGCAGCGGGGCGGGGCGCTCCACGGCCCATGGGGTGCCGGAGTGCTTGAAGGGCGCTCCCGGCATTTTGACCCTACCCACTACCGGGTGCTCTATCTCTACGAAGTAGCCCCGGTGCTGCACCTGGGCCGAGTTCACCAGGTCATGGGCGTCAAACACCATGCCGCACAGGCAATGGCGCTCCTGCAGGCTATGGAATATCTCCTCCTTGGTGTGCTCCAGCGCCCACTCCTGAAGGAAGCTGTTTACATCCTCCCTGTCCTTCATTCCTTGGCGCACATCCTCCTCGGTGAGCATCAGGCTGCGGGCGATGCGGTCATAGTCGTACTTCTCATCCCGGAGCCACTCCGGGTCGCCCATGAGGTCCAGCACCCCGTCCCACATATGGCGCTCTATGGGCATAACCATGACAAAGCCGTTCTGGCACTGGATGAGGCCGCCGATGGGGAACATGCGGCTGGCCCGGCTCTCGTTGTATCCCAGGTTGTGCACCGCCAGGTCATAGCGGATGATGTTGGCCAGGGCCTCCTGCTTGGAAACCTCTACCTGCTGGCCCACCCCGTTAACCTCCGCAAAGTGCAGAGCGCCCATGGTGGCGTTAGCCGCGCACACTCCCACATCATGCTCGCCGAGAAATCCAGCGGTCTTTATGGGGGGCCTGTCCGAGTACAGAATCCATCCCAGGGAGCCGGGGGTGCAGTACCCCTCGCCGCCGCTGTGGAAGGTGTTGAGGTAGTACGCCTTGTAGTCCTTATAAGGGCCGGAGAGGCCGAAAGGGGTGATGGAGGTGACCACCAGCCGGGGGTTGACGGCCTTGAGGTCATCGTAGCCTAAGCCCAGCTCCCTACGCACCTCGGGGGAGCTGTCCTCGATGAGGACATCGGCCTCTTTAAGGAGCTGGTGGAACAGGGCCATGCCCTGGGGTTGGCGCAGGTCCAGGGTCACGCCCCGCTTTTCGGCGTTTAGATAGAAGAACAGGCCGCTCTTCTCGGAGTGGGGGTCATCCCCTTTGAAAGGCCCCATGCGGCGGGCCATGTCCCCGCCTGGAGGTTCCACTTTAATGACATCGGCGCCCATGTGGCCCAGGAGCTTGGCGGCATAAGGCCCGGCCACAAAGCCGGCCAGCTCCACCACACGGATGCCCTCCAGCGCCCTGTTGGTCATGGTTTCCTTTCTACTCTACCGGTTGTGGTACCCGGCCATCAGGTGGCCCATTCTCCTCAGGGCCTCATCCAGGTCCTGAGGAGCGACTGCATAACAGCAGCGCACATACCCCTCACCGCAGTCCCCGAAGGCGGAGCCGGGCACCACCGCTACCCGCTCCTCCACCAGCAGTTTCTCCGCAAAGTCCACCGAGGAAAGCCCGGTGGCCCTCACGCTGGGGAAGGCGTAGAAGGCACCCTGGGGCTCCAGACAGTGCAGCCCGATGCTGTTGAGCCCTTTTACAAAGGTGCGGCGGCGGTGGTTGTAGTCCGCAGCCATCTCCTGGGCCGCCTCCTCCCCGTTCCTGAAGGCCTCAAGGGCGGCCATCTGGGCCATGGTGGGGGCGCACATCATTGTGTACT
>JASLQE010000381.1 GCA_030744635.1 Dehalococcoidia bacterium
TACAAGGTAAGACAGCACAACCGTTGTGGACGCTGTGGAAGGCCTCGGGCTTTCATACGACGGTTCGGGATATGCCGCATTTGCTTCCGTGAACTGGCCCGGGAGGGTATGATACCCGGGGTGCGGAAGGCTAGTTGGTGAAGGAAAGACCATGACAGTTACTGACCCCATTGCCGATATACTCACTCGCATAAGAAATGCGGTGATGGTTCGCCATGATGCGGTGCTGGTGCCGGCCTCCAAGATGAAGCTGGCCATAGCCAAAATCCTCAAAGAAGAGGGATTTATAGCTGACTTCGAACTATTGCGGGGTAAGCCCCAACGGGTGATGAAGGTCTGGCTGCGATACATGGAGGACGGGCAGCCCGCAATCACCGGCCTGAAGCGCGTAAGCCGCCCCGGGCTCCGTGTATATGTAGGAAGCAGCGAGATACCCCGTCTCTATGGTGGCATGGTGGTGTCCATAGTATCCAGCGATCAGGGAGTTATTACAGGACATCAGGCCCGCCGGCAGAAGTTGGGGGGTGAGCTCCTGTGCTATATATGGTGAGGTGCTATGTCCAAAGTCGGTAAACGGCCTATATCAATACCTCAGGGTGTCAAGATAGACATCCAGGAAAAGCACATATCTGTACAGGGGCCAAAAGGCCAACTGGTGTATAAACAGCTGCCACAGATTAATGTGGAGATGGAGGGGGATAGCCTGCAGGTGCGCCGTGAGAGTGAACAGGGACAGATTAGGGCCTACCACGGACTGGCCCGTAGTCTGCTGGCCAATATGGTCCATGGGGTAAGTGAGGGGTTCGAGAAGGGGCTGGAGGTGGTTGGTGTGGGCTACCGTGTACAGACGGCAGAGAGCAAACTGGTCTTTCAGTTGGGATACTCTCACCCTGTGGAGTTCATGCCGCCGGAGGGAGTATCCGTGGTTATAGAGGGGCCTACCCGCCTCAAAGTGCAGGGTATAGATAAGGCCCAGGTAGGGCAAGTGGCAGCTCAGATTAGGGCGCTGCGCCCACCTGATAGCTATAAAGGGAAGGGCTTGA
The DNA here is from genome assembly GCA_030744635.1 of Dehalococcoidia bacterium. Classification (GTDB taxonomy): domain Bacteria; phylum Chloroflexota; class Dehalococcoidia; order JACVQG01; family JAHKAY01; genus JASLQE01. The sequence goes on from JASLQE010000381.1 coordinate 1,044, forward strand.
GATACGCGGGTGAGATGCTGCGCCTAAAGGCGGGCAAGGCTGGAAAAGGAGTAAAGAATCGCTGATGGTGGCTACTACTGCCAGACGAGCCCGGAAGGTGCGACACGCAAGGGTACGGCGTCGGATTAAAGGGACGGCGGAACGCCCCCGCCTGTGTGTATTCCGTAGCCTCCTGCATGTACAAGCACAGATATGTGATGATACTACCGGCCATGTGCTGGCCGCCGCTTCTACTATGGAGACAGCCGTGCAGGGGGAGGTGAAGGGCAAGCGGAAAACAGAGCAGTCCCGTGTGGTGGGTGCTCTGGTGGCGCACCGCGCTCTGGAAAAAGGTGTATCCCTGGTGGTGTTCGACCGCGGTGGCTACCGCTATCATGGCCGCGTAAAGGCGATGGCCGAGGCCGCCCGGGAAGGGGGACTGAAGTTCTGATATGGAGATGAGACTTAAAGAGCGTATAGACCCCGAGGGACTGGACCTCAAGGAGAAGCTGATTACAGTGCGACGCGTGACCAAGGTGGTAAAGGGCGGCCGGCGGATGAGCTTTTCAGCACTGGTAGTGGTGGGGGATGGTGCGGGGTATGTGGGAGTTGGCCTGGGCAAGGCAGGCGAGGTTCCCGAGGCCATCCGTAAGGCGGGATACCATGCCAGGCGTACACTTATCCATGCCGTATTGTCGGGGAGCACTATCCCTTACCAGGTCCTGGCCAAAGAGGGTGCAGCAAAGGTGTTGCTAAAACCGGCGGCCGCCGGCACCGGTGTGATTGCAGCGGGTGGCATACGGGCTGTGGTGGAGGCGGCGGGTGTGAGGGATGTGCTCACCAAGTCTCTTGGCAGCGCAAACCCCATCAATGTCACGCGGGCCGCTTTGCGGGGACTGTCCGAGCTAAAGGACCCGGAAAAGGAGCTGGCCCGCCGCAAGGGTGTGGCCAAGGAGAGTCCTGGTGAGTAAGCTTCGCGTAACCTATAAAAAGAGCGCAATCGGGTACGCTAGTGACCAGAGGCGTACTATTGAGGCCCTCGGGCTACGCCGCCTGCACCATGTTGTGGAGCACGAAGACTCCCCTTCTGTGCGGGGTATGCTGCACAAAGTTAGGCACCTGGTGCAGGTTGAGGAGGTAGGCACGGAATGAGAGTCCACGAGCTGCGCCCGGCGCCTGGTGCCCGGCATTCCCGCAAGCGGGTGGGCCGGGGGGATGGCAGCGGGCACGGCACCTATTCCGGTAGGGGCCTGAAAGGGCAGAAGTCACGCTCCGGCGGCGGGGTGCGCCCTAGCTTTGAGGGCGGCCAGCTGCCGTTGGTGAAACGGCTGCCGGAGAAGCGAGGCTTCCATAACCGCTTCAGAGTGGAATATTCGGTAGTATCCATAGCTGGCCTTAACCGGTTCTCAGATGGAACTGTGGTCACCCCGCAGCTACTGAAGGAGCACGGGTTGATAAAGTCACTGAAAAAGCCGGTGAAGATATTGGGGGATGGTGAGGTCAAGCATCCGGTGATAGTACAGGTCCACCGTTTTTCAAAGCTGGCAAGGCTCAAGCTGGAGGCAGGCGGGGGTAGGGCTGAGGAGATAGAGTATGCAAAGGCCCAGTAGGCCTGCGCTGCTGCAGGCCATGGTGGATGCGTTCCACCTGCCGGACCTGCGTCGGCGTATACTGTTTACTTTGGGTTTACTGGTGGTGTTCAGGTTCGTAGCCCATGTGCCATTGCCAGGGGTAGATGTGGGAGCACTGCAGGACCTTTTCAGCCGAAATGTGCTTCTGGGCATGCTGGACCTGTTCAGTGGTGGGGCCATGCGCAACCTGAGCATAGCCGCCATGGGAGTATATCCTTATATCACCTCATCCATCGTTATGCAGCTCATGGTCCCTGTAATCCCTCGTCTTCAGGCCATAGCGCAGGAGGGTGAAAGCGGCCGTCAGCGCATAAATCTGATTACTCACTGGCTGACAGTACCGCTGGCCATGCTGCAGGGCTATGGTCAACTGGTTCTGCTGAGCCGGGCCGATGTGGACGGACAGCGAATAATATCCGGGGTGGGACTATCCGGGCCCAATCTGTTACCGACCATAGCGATGGTGGTATCCCTGGCAGCGGGCACCATGTTTCTGGTGTGGCTGGGAGAGCTTATCACCCGGTTGGGAATCGGGAACGGTATTTCCATTATCATCTTTGGCGGCATAGTATCCGGCCTGCCTGAGATGATCGGCCGCTCTTTGCTAGCTAGGGAGCAGTTGATGGGTCTTCTGGTATTCTTGATTCTGGGGCTGGCTACCGTGGCCTTCATTGTG
>JASLQE010000382.1 GCA_030744635.1 Dehalococcoidia bacterium
CGCACCACGGCGGTACAAGTATAGCCAAGATAAGGATGCCCTACTGGCCAGGCTCAAGCGGATAGAGGGCCAGGCAAGAGGGGTGCAGCGCATGTTGGAAGGGGACCGTTATTGCGTGGATGTGGTGCAGCAGCTAAATGCCATTTCAGCAGCGGTAGATGAAGTGGCCCTGATTGTGCTCCAGAACCATATTGAAGGCTGCGTATCCGAGGCCATCCGGGAGGGGGCCGGCGAGGAGCGCATCCAGGAGCTGATGGATGTGCTACGGCGGGCGGTGCGCCGCTGAGGACAGGACGAAGGACATGACCAGGGAAATTCAGCGCAATAACCAGGCCTATTATATCTGTGAGGCATGCGACTTCGCCTATACCGAGGAGAAGTGGGCATAGGACTGCCAGGAGTTCTGCACGCAGCGCCACGGCTGCTCAATTGAGATTACCCAGCATGCCGTGAAGATGCCGGAGGAGTAGAGAAATGGCTGGCACAACCGATAATCACCGAGGGCAGAGCAATGCCCCGGAGCAGGAAAAGGTGGTTGTACCGGTAACCGGTATGACCTGCGCCTCCTGCGTGGCTCACATCACTCAGGCACTGGAGGAGGTGCCCGGGGTGGCCGGGGTCCAAGTGAACTTGTCTACGGAGCAGGCATCGGTGGAATACGACCCAGCCCGCACCGGCCTGGGTGATATGGAGAAGGCCATCCGGGATACCGGCTACGGGGTGGGCCGGGATACAGCCATGCTACAAATCACCGCCATGACCTGTGCGTCCTGTGTGGAGAAGATACAGACAGAAGTAGGGGGCCTGCCCGGGGTCTCTAAGATAACGGTAAACCTGGCCTCGGGCACCGGAAGGGTTGAATACCTTTCCAGCGTTACCAGTATCAAGGATATCAGACGGGCGGTGCAGGACCTGGGCTACGGGGTGGAGGAGAAGTTAGAGAGGGAAGCCGCCCAGGATAGGGAGAAGCAGGAGAGGCAGCGGGAGGTTCGCCGCCAGCTCCTCAACCTGGTCATCGCCGCCCCGCTGGGGATGGCGGTGATGGTGGGCATGCTCCAGCCCTACTGGTTCCTGCCTCGTATCATACCGGAGTGGATGAACAACAAGATGTTCCTGTTCTTCCTTACCACCCCCATTGTGGTGGGACCGGCGCGGCAGTTCTTCGTCAACTCCTTTAAAGGGTTGCAGCGGGGCATCACCGATATGAACCTGCTCTACGCCACCGGCATCGGGGCTGCCTACTTCATAGCTGTCATCAACACCTTCTGGCCCGATGCCGGCTTCGGCGGCAAGGAGGCCACCTTCTACGAGGCGGCTGCCCTGTTGACGGCCTTTATTATCCTGGGACGCTACTTGGAGGCGGTCACCCGGGGGCGCACCTCGGAGGCCATCCGCAAGCTTATGAAGCTCCAGCCCAAGATGGCGCGCATCCTCCGGGACGGGGAGGAGGTGGAAGTTCACGCCGATGAGGTGCCGGTCAACGATATAGTTATCGTCCGCCCTGGGGAGAGCCTCCCTGTGGACGGGGTGGTGAAGGAGGGGTATTCTGCGGTGGACGAGGCCATGCTCACCGGGGAGAGCCTGCCCGTGGAGAAGAAACCGGGGGACGAGGTCATTGGGGGCACCCTGAACAAGATGGGGGCCTTCCGCTTCCAGGCCACCCGGGTGGGCAGGGAGACCGCCCTGTCCCAGATTATCCAGATGGTGGAGGACGCCCAGCTCACCAAGCCGCCCATCCAGCGCACGGCGGATGCGGTGGCCGGGCACTTCATCCTGGGTGTCCATCTCATTGCCCTGGCGGTATTCCTTTTCTGGTTCTTCCTGGGCTTTGACCGGTGGTTTATGCCGGAGAGCCGCCTCATGCTCACCCCCTACATCTTGACCGGCCTGGGGGTCTTCGGCTTCGCCCTGCTTACCTCCATCACCGTGCTGGTCATCTCCTGCCCATGCGCGGTGGGCCTGGCCACCCCCAGCGCCATCATGGCCGGCACCGGAAAGGGGGCGGAGCACGGCATCCTGTTCAAGGGCGGCGACGCCCTGGAGGCCACCAGCAAGCTCACCGCTATCGTCTTTGATAAGACGGGCACCCTCACCCGGGGGGAGCCCTCGGTTACTGATGCGGTAGTGGTGGGAGTATCGGAGGAAGAGGCCCTCCGGCTGGCCGCCGTAGCCGAGAAGAACTCGGAGCACCCCCTGGGCGAGGCCATCGTGAGGGCGGCCCGGGGGCTGGGGGTGGATGTGCCCGATGCCGACACCTTTGAGGCCATCCCCGGACATGGGGTATTGGCCCGATGGAAAGGGCAGGAGATATTGTTGGGCAACCGCAAACTCATGGCGGAGCGGGACATCGCTATGGGCGACTTCCTGGAGCGGGCCGAGGCCCTGGAGAACGAGGGCAAGACGGCCATGTTCCTGGCCGCCGACGGCCGGAGCCGGGGCATCATCGCCGTGGCCGATACCCTGAAGGCTAACTCGGCCCAGGCGGTGGGCATCCTGAGGCGGATGGGCTTGGAGGTGGCCATGATAACCGGGGACAACCGGCGCACCGCTCAGGCCATCGCCCGCCAGCTGGGCATGGACACGGTGCTGGCCGAGGTGCTGCCCCAGGACAAGGCCAGCGAAGTAAAAAGGCTTCAGGGGCAGGGGAAGCGGGTGGCCATGGTGGGCGACGGCATCAACGATGCCCCCGCCCTGGCCCAGGCCGATGTGGGTATAGCCATCGGTTCGGGCAGCGATGTGGCCAAAGAGACGGGGAATGTCATCCTGATGAGGGACGACCTCCTGGATGTCATCGCCGCCGTCCAAGTGGGGAGGGCCACCATGAGGAATGTGAAGCAGAACCTGTTCTGGGCATTCTCCTACAACACAGCGGCCATTCCCTTCGGCCTGGGCGTCATCTACCCCTTCACCGGCCTTATGGTCAGTCCGGAGCTGGCCGCCCTACTGATGGCCGTGAGTTCCATCACCGTAACCCTCAACGCACTCCGGCTAAAAAGATTCGTTCCTGCTATCAAGAGAAGGCCCCCGGGCCGGGGTGTTGAAACAGAACTGCGACCAGCCCCGGCAGTACAAAGGGCGGGTTAGGAGGCGGCATGGCTGAGGACTATCTGAAGAAAGAGCTAAGGGTAATCTACCTGTTGAGCTTCGGTTTTTCCTTGGTGCTGGGTGTGGGTTTCTTCCTGCTCACCAGCCTCACCGGGGACTACAATATTCTGACCCGGTACGGGGGAGCGAGCTGGGTCTTCCTGCTGGCCCTCATCATCGCCCTGCCCACGGTGACGCCTGTAATGAAGCGAAAGTACAGGGGTTAGGTGATGGCTGATAGTACCGCGCTCACCGAGCGTGCCCGGCGGCGGTGGGATGCCAGGTTCCGGGGGTACGACCTGGTGACCCGGGTGGAAGGGTGGTTGTGGCGCTCGCGGCGGCGGCGGCTGTGGTCCCTGGTGGGCATGGGTAGGGTACTGGAGGTAGGGGTGGGCACGGGAGCCAACCTCAGGCACCACCCGACGGGGGCGCAGGTGACCGGCATTGACCTTAGCCCCGGCATGCTCTCCCGGGCACGGGACAAGGCGGCCCGTCAGGGAAGGGATATCCTGTGCTCCTGGAGATGGACGCCCAGGCCCTCTCCTTCCCCTGTAGCTCTTTTGACACAGTGGTGGCTACCTATGTGTTTTGCTCGGTACCTGAGCCGGTTACCGGACTCAAGCAGGCGAGAGAGGTGCTGAAGCCCGGAGGCAGGCTGGTACTGCTGGAACATGTCAGGCTACCGGGGCTGCTGGGCCGAGTCTTGGACTGGCTCAACCCTCTGGCGATACGCCTTATGGGGAGCAACATCAACCGGAATACAGAGCCAATGTGAGGAAGGCGGGGTTCGAGGTGGAAGCGGTCCACAGCTACATGGGTGGGCTGGTCAAGCTAATCGTGGCTTGTCCCGGGCCGGGTATGCCCGGAGCAAATAGTTGAAAAAGGAGGGAGCTATGCCATTTTTAGGTTTCGGCAAACGGAAGCAGGGCGGAGGGGAGGCAAGGGTAAAGGACCTGGTATGCGATATGGATGTGGACCCCAAAACTGCCGCAGCCAGCTATGAGCACCAGGGCAAGATGTACCACTTCTGTGCCCCCGGCTGTAAAGCAGCCTTTGCGAAGGACCCGGAGAAATATATCTCCGGGCAGCGGATGCAGATGTGACGGTGGCTAATCGCTCAGAGCGGGCAACCGCTTGAAGTGTGCCTGCACCATAAACAGGAAGGAGAAGCGTGACCATCAAAAAGATAACACCCCGCCCTTCCACCCTGTGCAAGTGCCACGCCTCCTGGTAGGCACCGGGTAACAGCGGCAGCCCTCGGCTGGGGGTGTAGCCGGCAAATACAAAAACGGTAGTCCTGATTATCAGGTTGTTGCGTGCAACCGGTGGTGTGTACCGAATAGGTGCGCCCGTTTGTTGGGATTTGGTCGACCATGAATCCGGTGTACGCATTGCATGAAATAAACGTACTCGCCGTAGCAGGCGGGGGCTTCGCCCAACCTTTATTTAATATGGCAATAATCTACGAAGCGGAACCCGGCCCGTCTAACGCTACCTGGTCGTCGTAAGGACAGGAAAAAATGCCCACTTTTGCTGACTACTACCAGGTACTGAATGCCCTGACTGACTGGTTTGCCCTCCCCCTGAACCGGCTAAGCATCAGCCTCAACTTCAGCCTGGCCACCGCCCTCATACTGGGCCTCATCGGCGCAGTGAGCCCGTGCCAGCTCAGCACCAACCTATCGGCAGCGGCCTTCATCTCACAGCGGTTCCACGAGAAATGGAGAGTTGCCCGTGCCGCCATGGGGTAATTCCTGGAGAAGGCGCTGGTATACACAGCCATCGCCGGTACCGCCATAATCTTGGGTCTTGAGGTGAGCCAGCTTCCCACCGGCCTGGCAGAGGGGTTACGCAAAGCGTTGGGTCCACTGCTGGTACTGCTGGGCATTCTTTTCCTGGGTGGTGGAAGACCAATCTGCTGGTGGGCTGAGGGCTGCGCCGACGCCTGGAGGGGCGTGCCAGGAAGGGGATGCGCTGGGGCAGCTTCTATCTGGGGGTGGCCTTCTCCTTCGCTTTCTGTCCCACCCTGTTCCTGCTCTTCTTCGGCTTCCTGGTGTCCCTTAGTGCGTCATCACAGGGCGGACTGTTCTTCCCGGGTATCTTTGCCTTTGGGGCAACACCACCACTTCATATACTGGCGGTGTCCGCCGTGGTGGGCTCTGGTGGTCTGGGTAATCTTGCACAGCGGCTGCGGCGGCTGGATTCCTGGACAGCCTGTTGGGGCGCATGCCCTTCCCTTCAGCGCTGGCTGTTGTTATAATTTAGTTTGATAGCTATTTCCGTTATCAGAGAGGACCAGAAGGAGGTTGGATGAGTAAGAACTGGTTTGTTGCCGCTGCGTTGGCCGTTGTGTTTCTGGTGGTGGCCGCCTGCGGAGGTGGGGACACCCCCGCCCCGGCACAGGATGACAACGCTTCGGCCCAGGCCGGGAAGGAGCTCTTTACCAGCTTGGGCTGCGTCGCATGCCACATAGCCGGTGGTGCCGGCGGGGCTGTAGGACCCTCTCTTGACGGTCTGTTCGGGACCCAGCGGGAGCTCGCCAGTGGAGAAACCGTGACCGCTGACCGGAGTTATATAGAGGAGTCAATACGGTCCCCAGCCGCCAAGGTGACCAAGGGCTTTACAGAAGGTACCATGCTTTCCTCCTTCGGCGAGCTTTCCGGTGACCAGATGCACCAGCTCATTGACTTCATTGAAAGCTTGAAGTAAACGCACTCCAGTTAGATACATGAGCAGGCCAGTCTACCTATCTTCGGGTTGACTGGGGGGAATGCGGTAGTTTATAATATTAGCAATCAAGGCGTAATAGTAATCAAGGCCATATAGCACTATGCGTAAGACTTTTCAACGACAGGTAATCTTGGAGGAACTGCGGGCCACCAGGGACCACCCACGGGCTGCGGAGTTGTATGCGAGAGTCCGTCAACGCATTCCCACCGTATCCTTCGGGACGGTGTACCGTAACCTCCGTATGTTAAGGGACCAGGGACTCATCCAGGAGCTCACACTGGGGGATGAGGCATCCCGTTGGGATGGCAACCATCACTTGCACTATCACTTTACCTGCCAGGCCTGCGGACAGGTTCAGGACTTGAAGGTGGAGCCGGACTTCTGCTGGGAGGCTGAGGTTGAACAGCTCACGGGCCTTGCTATAACCCACCACAGGGCCGAGTTCTACGGCCAGTGTCCTGACTGCCTGAACTAACCCGCCGTCCCTCCTATGGTGAGAGTTGACTACGCTTATCGGTGATGGTACAATTCCCTTCTTGACCCGGATGCACCTCATTCAAGAGCCTGGAGAAAGGACGGCTTATGAGCGCATTTGATAAATTTGAAAAAGTCCGCCTCGACCGTCACAAGTACGCTAAAGACTGGAAAGAACGCACTGGCCGCCAGGTATTCGGCTACTTCTGCACTTATGCCCCGGAGGAGCTAATCCATGCCGCCGGCATCATGCCGGTAAGGGTGCTGGGTAGCCATGAGCCTGTGGATGTAACCGAACCGTATATCCCCAGCCAGTGGTGCCCCTACTGCAGGGACACCCTGGCCCAGGGGCTGCTGGGTCGGTATGACTATATTGAGGGACTGGTCTATACTTTTGCCTGTGCACACATCTGGAACACCTATCTTAGCTGGACACGCCACATACCGCCCTCCTACTTCCATCACATGTATATACCCGAGCACTTCTATAACCCTCATGCCAGGGCGGCATTAATTGATGAGATAAATGACTTCAAACAGGACTTTGAAAAGTGGTTGGGCCGCCCCATCACGGAAGCTGACCTGGACCGCACCATTGATGTTTACAACACCAACATCCAGCTACAGCATCAGATTTACGAGACCCGTAAGCTGCCCAATCCGCCCATCACCGGAGCAGAGGCCCATAGCATGGTTATAGCGGGCCAGCTCATGGA
>JASLQE010000383.1 GCA_030744635.1 Dehalococcoidia bacterium
GAAATCCGAATATGACTAAGGTCAGATAACCACATTGGATGCAACTAACTTGCTTACCCGTTCAGACCATCCCTTCCCGGATTATATCATTGAGAGCAAACATAATGAGTGAGAATGTGCTGCTTGGGCCGGAGGCCCCCATAGGCCGGAGCCCAGCCTACCTCACCCCTCACCAGTTCGTCATCCTCTGGCAAACCCAAAGAGAGGAGGCCTTGTGTCACTGATCTACCGGACGAGTACACCGAATTGACCGACATGGACTTGTGCCTTATAATGGACGGCGTACTATGCCCAAGAGGACATATCAACCGAAGAAAAGGCGCCGGCATCGGGTCCACGGCTTTCTATCGCGGATGCAGACCCGTGCCGGACGGGCTGTAATCCAGCGGAGGCGGCTGAAGGGGCGTTGGAGACTGGCTCTTTGAATGAAGCCTCGTGCCCGGCTCCAGGGCCGGGGGCGGTTCTCCCAGATATACCGAGACGGCAGGACCTGGAGCCACAGGCTACTGGTGCTTAAGGCATTGCCCAATGGCATGCCTGAGAGTTGTTTCGGCTTCGCCGTGGGAAAATCCCTGGGTGGGGCCGTGTTTCGGAACCGCCTGCGCCGCCGGATGAGGGAAATAGTCCGTCGTATACCGGTACATCCAGGATGGGATGCTATATTCATAGCCCGCGCGGATGCCATTGATGCCTCCTTTCCAGAGCTGGGGGAAGCAGCCTCCGGGCTTTTGGGCCGTGCCGGGTTGAAGATTAAAGAATGAAATCGGCAGCATTTGGACTTATACGCTTCTATCAGCGCACCATATCCCCGGCGCAACCCGCAAGATGCCGTTTCCTGCCCACTTGCTCCGAGTATGCCTGCGAGGCCATCGGCAACCACGGCGTCCTCAAGGGGGCGCTGCTGGCCGGTTGGCGGTTGCTGCGCTGCCACCCTGTGAGCCGGGGCGGATATGACCCTGTGCCGGGTACTGACAAGAAGAAAGCCTGAATTGAAATATATCCGCCTGCGGGACCACCTCCGCCATGTAGTCATAGTTGCTGTCCTGATGGGGCTGCTGCTGAGTGCCTGTATCGGCCAGAGCAAGCCGACTTCGCCGATAACGCTGGAGGGGGGCACGATTTATGCCGTTTCACCCCAGGGCAAGGTGCTGGCCTTGGACCCGGACAACCGCCGTAGAGGGTTGCCCTTCCCCGGGGCAGGGGAGTGGGTGTTCCCACATGATGAAGATGAAAAGGGCCTGGACCTGGTCTATTCCCAGCCCCTGGTCACCGCCGATAGGGTGTTAGTGGCTACCTTTGATGGCAAGGTATGGGTACTCAACCGGGCCAGCGGTGATAAAAGGGGTGAGGAGCCGCTGTTTGCTCCCGAAAAGGGCACCAATGAGTCCCTGGTGGCCACCCCGACTCTAACTGGGGATACCCTACTTATCCCGGCGGACAAAAGCCTTTATGCTGTTGACGCCACCTCTGGGACTAAAAAGTGGCGTCAACCTTTTCAAGCCCAGAACCGTATCTGGACCAGCCCGGTATTGCTGGGGGATAAT
>JASLQE010000384.1 GCA_030744635.1 Dehalococcoidia bacterium
GTGGCGAAACCGTCCAGGAAGTCGTACTTCCCTTGGAGAGCCTCGTCGAAGACGGCCCGTACCAGGGAGCACATGTTGATGTGCATATAGGCATCCGAGTAGGAGGTGGACTCCCCCCCGAGCACCCTCACCGGGTAGCCCCCGGCGGCGGATACAATCTCCTCCGGGAAGTAGGAGCACATCCACCCCAGCACCTTTTGCCCCGGCTGCCGGTGGTTGGCGATGGTCTCGTAGCGGTTGGTGACCGCCTGGCGGAAACCAGCTATGCTATCTGCGGCTGACATATCGTTCTCCCCTCGGCAGATTTAATAACAAGGTAAATTAGCACTTACCCTCTCCGGTGTCAAGTCAGGACACGGCCTGCTGTATACAACTTGTGATGTCCTGCAGCGTAGATCCGGGGGGGAAAATGCCCTTCACCCCGGCATCCTGCAACAGCCGCACATCGTCGGGGGGGATAACCCCGCCCACGATTACCGGTATATCGGCATCCCGCTCCTTGAGGCGGGCCATAAGCTTAGGGATAAGGGGGTGGTCGTAGGCCAGTGAGCTGATGCCTATTAGGTCTACATCCTCCTGAAGGGCGGTTTCCACCACGGCCTCCACGGTCTGCCAGGGGCCGGTGTATATGACCTCCATGCCCGCCTGGCGTAGGGCGGCGGTGACCACCTTCACCCCACGGTCGTGGCCGTCGAAACCCAGCTTGGCCATGAGAACACGGATTTTCTTAGTTTTTGTCACCCTCACCCCTCCGAATAGTGTATTACCTTTTGGTCCGAAGGACTCTCCGCCTTGCTGAGTCCGATACTCCGTTCGGACCGGACTCCTTCGGAGAGTCCGATGAGCGAAGCATCATCGGACCTGGCCCCTCCGATGGGCAGGGCAGAAGTCCTATCGGCTTAGCCATGCCTATACGGTTACCAGCGGCACACCAGCCCCGTAGGCGGCCCGCAGCTCCCGCACAATTTCGCCCTGGGTGACCCCTACCTTGACCGCCTCAATGACGGCCTCGAAGATATTGAGGCTCTCGTCCTCGGTGGCGTGCTTTAGATGGTCTATGGCCGCCCGGGCACGGGCCTGGTCCCGCTCCACCTTCAGGCGGCGGGTGCGCTCCACATGGTGGGTTACCATCTCAGGCGGCACCTTCTCCTGCTCCGGGGCCATGTCCTCAAACTCCGGTAGGTAGTAGCTGTTCACACCCACTACGGTGCGCTCCCCGCTGTCCACCTCCTGCTGATAGTCTAGGGCGGACTTGTTCATCTCCGCCTGGATGAAGCCTTTCTTCACCGCCTCCATCATGCCGCCCAGGTTGTCAATCTGCTCTATATACTCCCAGGTGCGCTTCTCCAACTCATTGGTCAGGCTCTCCACATAGAAAGAGCCGCCCAGAGGGTCTATGACATCGGCAACGCCGGTCTCCTCCCCCAGGATATGGCTGGTCATCAGGGCCAGGCGGCGGGCCTTCTCCGAGGGTGTCCACAGGGCCTCATCATATGAATCGGTGTGGATGGACTGGGCGCCCCCCAACACGGCGGCTAGGGTCTGGACGGTGGTCCGGATGAGGTTGTTTAGCGGTTGCTGGTGTGTAAGGTCCGTCCCGGAGGTCTGTGCGTGGAAACGGAGCTTCCACGAGCGCTCATCCTTAGCGCCGAAGCGCTCCCGCATGATTCTGGCCCACACTCTGCGGGCGGCCCGGAACTTGGCCACCTCCTCGAAGAAGTCCAGGGAGACATCGAAGAAGAATGAGAAGCGGGGGGCGAAGGTGTCCACATCCAGGCCCCGCTTCATGGTCTGGTCTACATAAAACACGCCCGAGGCCAGGGTAAAGGCCAGCGCCTGGAGGGAGGTAGCCCCCCCCTGCTGCATGTGCTGCCCCACTATGCTCATGGGCTGCCACCGGGGCATGTGCCGGGTGCAGAACTGGATGTGGTCCATGAGCATCCGCAGGTGACCCTCAAGCCCGAACCGGAACATCATGTTGCAGGCCACATAGTGGGAGAGGAAATCGGTCTGGTTGGTGGTGCCCCGTAGCTGGTTCAGGGGCACGCCGCGTTTCTGGGCCAGGGCCACATACATGGCTACCATGATGAACGGACCGGCGTCATTGAAGGCCGTGCTCACCTGCTCGAGGGGAATGCTGTCAAAGCAGGCCTCTATGTCATACATGGAGTCTATGGCGGTGCCGCAGCGGCCAACCAGCTCCGGCTCCACCTCATCGGAGTCAAAACCCCGGAAGTAGGCGTTGCAGGGGATGAGGTTGATGCCGGTCTGCCCCTGGCTGAGCATCTCCCGCTGGCGCTCATTGAATATCTCCGGTATCTGCAGGCCGATGAGGAGGCGCTTGGTCCAGAGCTGGCCCCGGTACATGGAGGGGTAAGGCCCCCGGGTGAAAGGGTAGTCGCAGGGGAGGCCGAGGTCACGGGCCTCGTCCATGCCCTCGGTATCGGTAGAGGTGTAGATGGGCTTGACAGGGATGCCGGAGCGGGTGCGGAAGTCCTTCCTGCGCTCAGGGCGCTGGACCAA
>JASLQE010000385.1 GCA_030744635.1 Dehalococcoidia bacterium
GGTGTTCACCTGTCCGTCCTGCTTCCGCACCTGGCGGGAGTACTACCAGCAGCACCTGCCCGGTGTGGAGATGGTGCACTCCACCCAACTACTGGAACGGGTCTTCAAGCGGGGTGAGCTATCCGTAGGCCGGTTTCCCCATAAGGTGGCCTACCACGATCCCTGCGACCTGGGGCGCAACAGTGGGGTCTACCAGGCCCCGCGGCAGGCCCTGAGGGCCATACCCGGCCTGGCGTTGGTGGAGATAGAGCAGCACGGCAACAAGGCCCACTGCTGCGGCGGCGGCGGTGACCTGGAGGTGAGCGACCCGGACTTGGGCACGGCAATCTCGGTGAATGTCCTGGGAATCGTTCAGCGCACCGGCGCCGAGGTGCTGGTGACCGCCTGCCAGCAGTGCAAGCGTATGTTCCTCAACGCGGAGGCGCAGTCCTATACCGGCATCAAGGTGATGGATATAGCCGAGATAGCCCTTGAGGCTTCCGCCGCTGCTAATGAATAGGAGGTAGCATGGCCCAGGTGAAGGAGTTCTTCCTACCCGATGACCTTTATTACGACAGGAAGGAACACCTGTGGGCACGGATAGAGGGTGGACATGTACGGGTGGGGCTGGACGCCTTCGGGTCATGTGTTGCCGGGACCATAGCTTATATAAAGTTTATGCCCGTAGGCAAGGAGGTCAAGAAGGGCAGGGCGCTGGGTTCCATGGAAGGCGGCAAGTACGTGGGGCCGCTCAAAGCCCCTGTTGGCGGCCGGATATTGGAGATCAACCAGGAGGTGCTGGATAATCCCAAACTGGTGAGCCAGGACCACTACGACAGTGGCTGGTTCGTAGTCTTGGAACCTTCAAACCTGGAGGCCGATAAGGCAGACCTGGCCCATGGGGAAGGAGTGGAGCCCTGGTTGGCCCAGGACCTGGAGGAGTACGAGGTAAAGGACCTTATTAAAAAGGAAGAGGAGCGCCAGTGCGTGTAATGGCTTTAGGGGGAGTATGACATGGGAACCCTGATAGAGGTATTCCGTAATACCCCTGTGGGTCGCAACTGCCGAGCCTTGTCTCAAAATGTGGCCCAGGTGCTCCAGGCCAATGTGGAGAAGGACTTAGAGGTGCGTTTCCTGCCGCTGGACTCACCGGAGGCGGAGGCCAGGGGGGTGGAGATAGCCCCATGCCTGGTGGTCAACGGACGCACCATCGTAGAGGGTGTACCCGGCCCTGACGAGATTACCCGCCTGATTGAAGAGGCCGTACCAACAGCTATGGGTATTATCCTGACCCGGGGCCCTTACAGTAGCGGAGGGGCCGAGGATGCGGTGGAGATGGCCGTTGCCGCTCGGGAGTCCGGCGATGAGGTCGGGCTGTTCCTGATTAGCGATGGCGTGTGGCTGGCCCACAAAGGGCAGATAGGCCCGCTTATGGGCCGCCTGGCATCCTTTCAGGAGGCAGGGGGCGAGGTGCTGGTGAGTGGCGAGCACCTGGTTGCTGCCGGACTATCGCCGGAATCCTTGTTAGAAAATGTGACCGTATTATCCGACACTTACGATGGGCTGGTAGACCTGGTGATGGAACGCTGGGACAAGGTGATTATTCTTTAAGAGGAGGCCTGTGGGTAAGACGCTGACCATACTGCTCAACCGGGGCCCCTACATCTCCGAGTACGCCGACCTGGCGCTGCGGGTGGCGTTGAAGGCTAGGGAGAAGGGCCATAATGTAAACATGTACCTCTATGTGGACGGCCCCTGGGTGGCCCATGTAAGGCAAGACAAGCCTTACCACAACTCCGGTATGCTCCTGCGCCAGGCCATGGAAAAGGGCGTCAATGTCAAAATCTGCAACAGATGCGCGGAGGCCCGGGACCTGGTGCCCGGAGATGCGCTGGAGGGTATACCCATGGTGGGCCTGTTTGACTTCACCGAGTGGCTTCGGGAGTCGGACAGGGTGCTCACCTTTACCGGTTGAAACAAGGAGGTGAACCGTGGCTGATGTGCCGGGAGAGAAGCAGCAGGAGGATGATGGGTGCGCCGATGCTTGCGTGATAGACCTGAGCAAGATGCAGCAGCGGGAACCCGGGGATGGTGGTAACGGCCGTTCTACTCTGATTATACTCACCAGGGGCACCTATGGCCACCATGATGACGCCTTTAGTGCCATCCAGGTGGGCAATGCCCTGCTGGCCGAAGAGGAACAGGCCACCCTGCTATTGATGGAGGACGGGGTCTACTTTGCCGTCAAGGGGCAGAACCCCTCTGCCCTGGGGCTGCCTAACAATCTGCGCTATGTGGAGGACTTCCTGGAACTGGGCGGGCGTATCGTGGTAGTAGAGCCAGCCCTGAGAAAACGGGGACTCGTCCAGGGGGACCTGGTTGAAGGGGTGGAGGTGGCCCCCTATCCGCGGCTGGCCAGAGAGATGGAGTCTCACGCAGTCTCGGTAACCTTCTGATATGCCGGATGTGGTTCTGGACTGCCGGGGCATGCGTTGCCCCAGGTCCATAGTGGAGATGGCCAAGAAGATGCGGAATATGGAGCCTGGCCAAACGCTGGAGTTGTGGGCCACCGACCAGGTAGCCCTGCACGATGTGCCCGCCTGGTGCCAGAAGACCGGCAACCCCCTGTCGTCGCAGGAGCAGGAGGGGGAGTTGCTCAAATTTTTCGTCAAGAAGGCGTAGATGGGCAACCGGCTGTCCTTGGTGATATCCACCGACCACTTGGACAAGGTCTGCTCCGCTTTCACCATCACCAACGCCGCCGCCGCCTCCGGCATTGAGGTGAGCATACTGTTCACCTGTTGGGGCATCAATGTGATTAAACGGAAGGGAGCACGCCCTCGCGGTGAAGGGTTCCTGGCCGGAGTAATGAACATCTTTTCTACAAGGGGGCCCGACCGCCTCCCCGTGTCACGATTTAACTTTCTGGGCTTGGGTAGCTGGATGATGCGACGGCGCATGAAGGCCAAGGGAATCCAGTCCATCCCGGAGATGATGGCTGATGCCGCTGACCTGGGGGTGCATTATATCGCCTGTGACAACCCTATGGCCATCATGGGCCTACGCAGGGAGGACCTGATTGACGAGGTGGAGGCCGTGGTGGGCGCTACCTCCTATGTCCAAGAGGCGTCCGAGGCTGACATAACGCTTTTTGTGTGACTGGTTGACTTTGGTATGAAGCTGGCCATATTACTTACTGCAAGACCGGAGACGGAGGACGGCCGCACTGTGAACAGGTTGTCCCGGTCTGCCGTGGAGATGGGGCACGAGGTGGATATCTTCTTTATGGATGATGGCGTATTCTGCCTGCGCCATCTGGAGCCCCTTATGGGTCAAGGTGTCCGCTTTACCGTCTGCGCTCATAACGCCTATGAGCGGGGGCTGGATAAGATGGAAGGCGCACTGTTTGGAGGCCAGAACGATTGGGCTGAGATTGTGAGCCAAGCTGACCGGGTGATAGCCTTTGGGTAAGAAAAAGGTCGTGGTGCTGCTCAGGCACTCCCCCTTAGGCTCGGTGAAAGGCTCTGAGGGGCTGCGCCACAGCGTGGGCCTAACCTTGGCCCACAATGAAGTAACCGCCGTCCTCATGGGCCTGGCGGTATGGCTGGCCACACCACTGGCCCCGGAGCTAATCAGCGGTGGGGAGGTGAAGAAACACATAGACATGCTGGTGCTCCTCAAGGCCCGGGTGTTGGTGGAGAGGGAATCGCTGGAGGAGCACGGCATAGACCCATTGCGGTTGCTGCCTGGGCCGGAGGTGGTCTCCCATGAGGATGTGATAGCCACCCTTACCGAGGCCGAAGCCGTAATTCCCTTTTAGCGCATGAAATACCTATGAACATTCTGCACATAGTCCGGGATATGACGGAGGCCCTGCCTCTGAGGGTCGCCGCCGAGCAGCGGGAACAGGGGCACCGGGTGACCCTGCTGCTGCTCCATGATGCCATTCTGCGAAAAGTTGAGTTTACCGGACCGGTGTTGGCATGTGAAGACGATTTGCTGGCAAGGGGGGTTGCCGGACGCCACCCCGCCGTGGACTACCGGGGCATTGTTCAAGCCATTATGGACCACGAC
>JASLQE010000386.1 GCA_030744635.1 Dehalococcoidia bacterium
TACTCCGGCCTGGGCTTCCTGCAGCACCCTGATAATCTGCTCCTCGCTAAACCTGCTTCCCCTCATGGCTAGTCCTCCTTCCAGTATATTGTAATCTGAGGACTCTCATTTCATCCGGACCTATTTCAGGGGGGCAGGTCATTAGGCCAAGAATGTTTGTCTGGCGTTATCATAGCCAAGAAATTTCCAAAGGGTCTTCGGGCTAACAGGCGAGACATGATATTCGCTAAATATGATTTTGGCGGGATAGACTTGAAAGAGCCGCAGACTTTTGAAGAGCTGTTTAGGTCAATTAGACTGGAATTCTTGTCGTAGGAATACGTGAATTGACACCCAAGGAGAAGAAGTCTACGCAAAAGACCGCAAGAGAAGGGGACAGATATGCCTTCCGTGCCATTAGAAAAGCGGTAGGAACATTTGATGTCGTGGCAATAGACTGGGAACACCCCAACTACGGCTATTTCGCAGATGGTATGTTATGGATTAGCTCACCCCACCTGACGAAATGGCAGCCCTTTCCAATTGTGCAGTGGACGCAGAAATACAAGACCCTGCAATCTTTCTTACGCGATTTTCCCCAGTTTTCTGTCGTGTTTCAGGCACCAGAAGATAGTGCCACACGTCTGTTCAAAGAAATATCTACGGGAAGAGAAGCCAGTAAGCTTCAAACCAGGGTCAAAAGGCTTACAGACGACAGAGCTTAGCCACCCGCCCCCGCCAGGCCGCCCCGCCACGCCTGCGCGATTTCATCCAGGGAGAGGTCGGCAAAGTCTGGCATGGTGTAGCGCTGCCCGCCGGTAGCACCCAGCCGGGTCGCGGGCACCCGGTGTCGCGCCGCCAGGGCCTCTAAAGCCGGGGCATCCTGGGGTGATACGGAGACCACGATGCGGCTGGGGGCCTCACCGAACAGGGCGGCGTCAAGGCGGCCCCCGGTTTTCCAGCTTTCCCCCCGGAACCCCATCTCACCCATAATGCACGCCTCCGCCAGGGCCACCGCCAAGCCGCCATCGGAGCAGTCGTGGGCCGAACGCACCAGCCCCCGCCGTATGGCCGCCAGGCACAGCCGCTGCAGCCTCCCCTCCATATCAAGGTCAATGTGGGGGCGTCCCGCCACCCGGTCGTGGGCCACCTCCAGGTAGAGGCTCCCCGCTAAAGAGCGGTGCTCCCCACCCCAAGGCCCCAACAGCAGCACCATGTCGCCCTCGCCCCGGAAACCGGAGGGACAGCGCCGTTTCAGGTCGGGCAGTACCCCCAGCATACCCACCACCAGGGTGGGGTAGATGGCTTGGCCCTGGGACTCGTTGTAGAGGCTTACATTGCCGCTGATAACACTTACCCTCAGCTTGCGGCAGGCGGCGGCCATGCCCCGCACGGCCTCCTTTAGCTGGTAGAAAACATCGGGCCGCTCCGGGTTGCCGAAGTTGAGGCAGTTGGTTATGGCCTGGGGCCGTGCGCCGGTGCACACCACATTGCGGGCCGCCTCGGCCACCGCCATAGCGCCCCCGGCGAAGGGGTCCAGATAGGTGAGGCGGCCGTTGCCATCGGTGGATAGGGCCAACCCGCGCCTGCTCTGCCCTGTCCGACTTGTCGGACTCCGTGTCGGAGAGCCTGACAAAGGGGTGCCAGGCACCCTCAGCACGGCAGCATCCCCACCGGGGGGGAACACCGTGCCGTCCCCCACCTGATGGTCGTACTGCCGGTAGACCGTCTCCTTGCTGGCGATATCGGGAGCGGCCAGCAGCTTCAGCAGCCAGGCCCCGACTTCTTTCTTACGTATCACGGGCAAGGAGGCGAGGTCAAAGGCCTGCAATCGCTTCAGGTAAGCCGGTTTTCTTACTTTGTAGTGGTAGACAGGCGGTTGGGTGAGTGCCTTAACGGGAAGCCGGGCGATGACCTCCTCCCCCTGCCGCACCAGGGCCTCTCTGCCCCCGGTGACCTTGCCGATGAGGGCTGAGGTCAGCCCCCAGCGCCGCAGCAGGGCCAGCACCGACTCCAGGTTGGCCCTGGGAAGTATCAGCAGCATGCGTTCCTGGGATTCGGCCAGCATAAGCTCGTAGGGGGTCATGCCCTGCTCCCGGCGGGGGATGGGATCCACATCCAGGTCCATGCCACCTCCGCCCCGGTCCGCCGCCTCCACGGAGGCCGAAGTGAGTCCGGCGGCACCCAGGTCCTGGATGCCGGAGACCAGCCCCGTTTCGGCCAGCTCCAGGCAGGCCTCCATCAGCAGCTTCTCCATGAAGGGGTTGCCCACCTGGACGGCGGAGCGGAGCTCCCGCTCATCTTCAAAGGTGCGGGAGGCGAGACCGGAGGCTCCATGAAGGCCGTCCCGCCCGGTATCGGCACCCACCAGGAGCAGCAGGTCCTCTTCCCCGCCGGCCTTCCCCCGCACCAACCTCTCCCTGGGGACGATGCCCAGGCACAGGGCGTTGACCAGAGGATTGCCCGAGTAGCAGGGGGCGAAGTAGATTTCCCCGCCCACATCCGGGATTCCCATACAGTTGCCGTAGCTGGCTATACCCCCCACCACCCCATGGAACAGGTAACGGTTGCGCCTCTCCGAAAGGGGGCCGAAGCGCAGGGAGTTCATCAGGGCGATGGGCCGGGCACCCATGGCGAAGATGTCCCTAACGATACCCCCCACCCCGGTGGCCGCACCTTCAAAAGGCTCCACCGCCGAGGGGTGGTTGTGGGACTCCACCTTCATCACCGCCGCCCAACCGCCGCCTATATCCACCGCCCCTGCGTTCTCCTCGCCGGGGCCGATGAGCACCCCCCGCCCCCGTCCGGGCAGGGTCCTGAGCAATAGCTTGGAGTGCTTGTAGCCGCAGTGCTCGCTCCACAGAGCGCCAAACAGCCCCAGCTCCAAGCCGTTGGGCTCCCTCCCCAGCCGCTCCACGATAAGCCGGTACTCCGCCTCGGAGAGGGCTATTTCGTCAAGGACCGATTTATCTACTGGCATACGCTCACACCTGGCTTAAAGTTATCATCACCACCCCACCCACCACCAGCAGCGCACCCAAGAGGATACGCCAGGTAACCCTCTCCATGTGCTGCAGGAAAAAGTAGCTCAGGCCGATGGCCAGGAGGGGATGGATGGCAGTGACCGGAGACACCACCACCACCGGTGCCCACTTCAGGCCGGTATACATAGAGGTCACACCCACCCCAGCCGCCACTCCGCTACCCATAAAGAGGATAATTCCCCGGCGGCTGTTCCGCTGCCTTATCTGCCGGTTGAGGGTTGGAAAGAGAAAGAGGTAGAGGAAAAGGACACCGAAAATCAGGGAGAAGGCGGATGTGACCAGGGGCGAGGCCATATCCCGGACCACCGTCCGGCTTATCACCTGGCTGGTCCCATAGGAGAAGGCAGCCGCTGCCGAAAAGAGATAGCCGGGTAGCAGCCGCCCCTTCATCCCTGCTCCCTGAGGATGAGGACTACCCCGACGACCACGGCGATGACCCCCAGGGCCAGGAGATAGGAAACCGCCTCCCGGTATACCAGAACAGCCAGGACCGCCGCCACCAGGGGGGTGGCTCCCACAATGGGGGCGGCACGAGCCACACCCAGTCTCTGAATGCCCCGGTAGTAGAACAGGCGGCCCATGGCAAAGCTGAGGAGCCCCAGGATGGCAAACCAGGCCAGGGCGGCCCGGGAGACGGCGAGCAGGGCGGAAACATCAGTCAGGGCAGCGATGATGCCGATGAAAAGCAGGCTGGCCAGGACGGAGAGGAAGGTACCCAGGGGAAGGGAGATATGGGACAGGGCGGGACGGACCAGCACCGCCGAAGAGCCGAAACCCAGCGCCGCCAGCAGCGAGAACCCTATGCCAATTAAATTGCTATCCATTTTCTGTCCGAATCCTTTCATGAGTCAAAATGACCTCATTCCCTTAAACGCCTCTCTCTTTCCCATCACCCACCCAGGGGATTTCTTGTGGGGGCTCCGCCCCCTACACCCCTGGAGGCCCGGTTCCTCATTCTTCTCCGAACTCTGGCTGATATTTTACCGTTCCGGTCTTCCCTGCTATTGCCCCCCTGCGAAGCTCCAACAGCATGAACACCTCTTCAGGAACATCGAATTCACAGCGAATGCCATTTGGCCTGGTCGGGGAAAAACCAAAGCGGGGGTAATAGTGGGGATGACCAAGGACCACTACGATATCATGGTTGGCCCGTCGCAATTTTTCCAGACCACGGCGGACAAGCTGTGAGCCTATACCTCTCCGCTGGTGTGGCGGTAAAACAGCCATTGGGCCAAGGCCCACGGCGGTGAAAGCTGACTGCTCCGATTCGATTGTCACCGGGCTAAACAGAATATGCCCTACAACTTCATGTGCATGAATCGCGACCAGCGACAAGATGAATGCCCGCCGCAGACGAAGCTTTTCCACGAGGCCCGCTTCAACCTTACCCTCAAACGCCTGCTCATTTACATACCGGATGGCGGCGGTATCCGCTGATGTTTCTTCGCGAATAGTTACCATGGGGCAATCTTTGGTGCGGTTTGACACTGCTTTGTAATCATCTCTGTATGTCCTCCGGAGAGTCCGATGAGCGAAGCATCATCGGACCAGAACCCTGCCAGGGGTCTGGTCCCTGCACCCCCGTTTCGGATAGTATTCAGCCATTCAAGCCCGCGCTGAGGAGTGCAGCAACTTTGCTCCGGAGGCCATCAAGCTGCGGAAGATGGGGAGGCCGTCGGCGCTGCCCAGGAGGTCCTCGCAGGCCCGTTCGGGATGGGGCATCATCCCCAATACATTGCCATCCCGGTTCGTGATGCCGGCTATGTTATGCAGGGTGCCGTTGGGGTTGGCCTCCGGGGTCACCTCCCCCTCGGGGGTGGTATAGCGGAAGACCACCCGGCCCCCGGCCTCCAGTTCGCTCAGTGTCTCATCGTCGGTGTAGTAGTTGCCCTCATAGTGGGAGATGGGGACTCTGAGCACCTGTCCCGGGCTGCATCTATTGGTAAAAGGGGTTTGGATGCTCTCCACCTTGATGTGGGTCCACTGGCAACGGTACTCCAGGTGGGAGTTGGGCATCAGCACACCTGGCAGCAGGCCGGCTTCGCAGAGTATCTGGAAGCCGTTGCAGATGCCCAGCACCAGCCTCCCCTCTGCCGCAAAGCGCTCCACAGCGGACATCACCGGAGAGAAACGGGCGATGGCCCCCGGACGCAAATAGTCCCCATAGGAGAAGCCACCGGGTAAAACGATACAGCCGTAGCCGGAGAGGTCGGTATCTTGGTGCCACACGAATCCGGCGGGCTGGTGAAGCACCTCTGTGACAGCGTGGTAACAGTCCCGGTCGCTCCAGGTGCCGGGGAAGACTACGATGCCGAACTTCACGGCAGGGTCAGTCTCCGGAGAGGAGCTGTGTAACTACCTCGTTGATGAGGCGGCCATCCGCGCGGCCCTTGAGCTCGCCGACGACGCGGGGCATCACTTTCCCCTTATCTTTCGGCCCCTGGGCGCCCACCTCAGCCACCACCCGGCGGGCGAACTCCATCACCTCATCCCGGCTCAGGGCCTGGGGCAGGTAGTCCTGAAGGAGCTTGAGCTCGGCATCTTCCTGAGTCACCAGGTCCGGCCGGTTACCCTTCTTATAGGCCTCTATGCTCTCCTGCCGCTGCTGGGCCTCCTTGGACAGCATGCCCAGGACATCGGCATCAGTGAGGGGCTGGTCCTTTCCAATCTGGGCATACCCCACACGGGACAGGACAGACCTAAGCACACCTAACCGCAGCTTGTCCCTGCTGCGCATGGCGTCCTTGAGGTCATCCCTCAGTTTTTGCTCTATATTCAAA
This sequence comes from Dehalococcoidia bacterium, assembly GCA_030744635.1. Classification (GTDB taxonomy): domain Bacteria; phylum Chloroflexota; class Dehalococcoidia; order JACVQG01; family JAHKAY01; genus JASLQE01. The sequence goes on from JASLQE010000386.1 coordinate 5,804, forward strand.
TCTGTGAGCCGCCCTATGTATGGAGAAGGGTGGTCTTGTAGCTTTTGCGCCTCTTGGCGGCAGCCTTCTTCTTGCGTTTTGTGCTGGGCTTTTCAAAGTATTCCCGGCGCTTTATCTCGGACAGCAGACCATCGGCCTGTACTCTTTTATTGAAACGCTTTAATAAGCTCTCGAAGCTTTCGGTATCGTCAGCGATAACCTGAGTCACATTTATCCCTCCTTTCTATATTGGCGATACTCCTGACTCCTATTGTAGGGGGCCATCTGTGCCAGTGTCAATTTCTGTAATATCGGAGGCCTCCATCAGGCTGAGCGCACTATCTCCCGCTCCTGGCGACGGTATACCTCCAGCGCCCCGGACACCATCTCGTCCACTATCCGGCGGGCGGGCTTTACCTCACGAAGCATGCCCGCCGCCTGGCCGCAGGGATTGTTGATAAGCTCCGCCTTTTCGGCGGCCTCCGCCGCCGCCACGAAGTCATCCATGAGCACCCACTGCAGGGGCATGGGCAGCGGCTCCACCCCGGAGGCCCCCCAGTCCGCAATCACCGGGTTGCGGTAGTCCCGTGCCGTCTTGCCGGTGTAGCACCGGGTGACGATGAAGTCCTCGGAGGCCCCGGCCATAATCTGCTCCCGGTGGGCCTGCCACAGCCCGTTCTCCGCGGCCAGCAGAAAAGCGGTGCCACACCACACCCCCACCGCCCCCAGGGCCAGGGAGGCCGCCAGCCCCCGGCCATCGGCTATGCCGCCAGCTGCCACCACCGGCGTGGGAGAGACCGCATCCACCACCTGGGGTATAAGGGGCAGAGTGGCCACGGTGCCGGTATGGCCCCCGGCCTCGTAGCCCTGGGCCACGATTATGTCAACGCCAGCCTCTTGCTGGCGCAGGGCGTTGCGCAGGCTGCCCGCCAGCCCGATGACCTTTATCCCCTGGGCATGGGCCAGGGAGACGGCCCAGCCGGCATCCCCCAGGGCCACCGCCAGCACCGGCACCTTCTCCTCCACGACCACCTCCACCTGCCGCCTCATCAGCGGCGGTGACAGCTCCGCCAGGCCTTTTTCTTCCACGGGCGGCAGCCCGTACTTCTGCATCAGCTCCCTGGCGATGGCTGCCTGGCGGGGGTGCTCCCGCTGCAGCCTATCCCGCACCTGTTGCCGCTCTTCGGCGACCTCGGACAGGCTGGCGGGGAGCAGCAGGTCCACACCAAAGGGTTTTGAGGTAAGCTTTCTCACCTCCTGGATACGGCGGCGGAGCTCCTCAGGCTCCAGGCCCAGCCCCGCCATCACCCCCAACCCACCGGCGTTGGATACCGCGGCCACCAGTGGGGGCGGGGTGGCCCGGCCATCCTTCACCCACATCCCGGCCAGCATAATGGGGTACTCTATCCCCAGCAGGTCACATAGGCTGGTGCGCAGCACATTCCTCCGCATGGTGAACCCTCCTGGCCTCAGGTCGTCCGCCAAGCGCCTTCTTTCCCACACTCCGCTCCAAGGTTTTACCGGGGGGGTTGGGGAATAGCCCAT
>JASLQE010000387.1 GCA_030744635.1 Dehalococcoidia bacterium
GCTGGATAAACGCCTGTCCCGTTTGCCGGAGGCCCAGCGGGAGGAGAGCCACCCCGCCCTGCTACAGGATATGAAGGAGCGGATCCGCAAATTCAACACCTGGGGTTGCAACCTGGGACAGAGTGAACGGCGCATTCTTCCCTTCGCTGCCATAGATATCGGCCTTTTCTTCGGGGATGAGACCGCTATGATGGAGGAGTTGGAGGATAAGCTGCGGATGGGGGCGAGGGGGGTGAAGGTGGTGCCGACCTTCACAGGCTACTACCCCGGAGACCGCCGAATGTTCCCGCTATACGACCGCCTGCAGGAGGCCAGTTTACCCATGCTTTCCGATTCCGGCACCGGCGACGGGTTGGGACTGTACATAGACCAGGGCTATGGTGAGCCGGCTAACTTCGCAGATGTGTTCCGCAACTTCCCCCGCCTGAAGTTCATCCTGGCCCATCTGCCCAGCGCCTATTGGGACCAGCGTCTGGATATCGCCAGGCAGTTCCCACAGGTGTATTTTGACACCTCCGGCGGCTTCAGCAGCCAGCAGTGGCAGGGTAGGGACGGTCATCGCTCCTGCGCCGTGGAGGATGCCGCCCGTCTGATGCGCAATGTGGGCATCCAGAGGGTGCTGTTTGGCACCGATGGCCCGATGGCGGACTTCCGCATCCAGTTTGAGCAGATTATGGAGCTGGCCCTCTCCGACGAGGAGAAACGCCGCATCTTCTCCGAGAACGCCCGGGAACTGTTGGAGCTGGCCTGAGCGTCCCGTATGCGATAATGGGCCATGCCGGCGGGTGAGCAGCAGGCCTGGGGCATCCTGGCCGGTCTGGACCCGCATGATGTGTGCGTCAGGGCGGATGCCGCCTTCGATAGCTCATCAGGCCTCTACATTCTGAGGTCGTTCAGCCAGGATATCTTTGTCTCCCCCGGGGATAAAACCATATTCGGGCACACCCCCCCGGCGGACATGTTGCTGAATAAGCTCAATCGCTACTCAAGGCTTCCCATACTCTGGTATCTGATTGGGGCACAGAATGTGCCCCTTTCGGGGGAACTGATAAAACCCAGCTCTCTGAGCGGCGGCCAGATTTATGAAAAGGGGACACACGTGCTCCCTTTGGGCCGGATTGCAGAGGAATATGGGAGCGATGTTCCGGAGTTTCTAAGCAGAGGCTTAGAGCTGGGCGGCGAGCCGCTCCGCTATGGGGATGCTTCGGTTCAACTCTTCCCCTTCCCTCGGGTTGCCGTTACCCTACTGCTCTGGAGAGGGGATGGCGAGTTCCCCTCACGGACAGACCTGTTGCTTGACTCCACATGTGAGCTACACCTGCCCGCGGACATCATCTGGTCCACCGCCATGATGTGCGCCCTTGTGATGTTGTAGGAGAATGGGGGGGCTTCCCCGGTAGCTTACTTGCCTGTTGGGGCGGTCTCAGAGAAATACCTATCTGACATGGATATGGCTTTCTCCGTAAGGGCAAAGCGGAAAAGGATGCTGGCCCCGATGACTGAGGCACCGCACATGAAGCCCAACATCCCGTAGCCCCACTGGGCCACCAGCAGCCCTCCCAGGGACATTCCAACAACAACCCCTCCCTGGTTTCCCGCCACCAGGAGCCCCATCAGGGTGCCCCTTGAAAGTCCACCGGCATCGTTGCCCAGCGTCAGCATCACGGTGAAGGCAATGCGAAGTCCCAGCATCAGTATGGCGGCCATCGCCACCGAGGGCCACAGACCGGCCTCGAGCAGAAATGTAGCCAGGGCAAAGGCCAGTATTCCCAACAGGATGGTCGCAGACCGGTTCAGGCGGTTGCGGTGTCCGGCCACCCTGCCCCCCAAAAGCCCGCCCACTATGGTGCCCAGGGCAAACAGGGATACCGGCAGGGCTACCTGCGAGGCGGTTAGCCCATACACCTCTCGCAGGAACGGTGGGAAGAAAATCAAAAGAATACCGTAGACGCCCTGCAGCAGAATTGCCATCGCCAACAGTTTCAGGCTTAACCGTAAGGAGAGAACTCGCCTGAGCCGGGCGGTATACCCCACCGAGCTACTGCGGGTGCCGGGAAGGCTTGGGGACAAAAAGAAGAAGGCCGCACCGGAGAGGAGCAGGAACAGCCCCACCGCTACAAAGGAGGCCCGCCACCCCATCAAGTCCCCAAGCACTGCCAGCAGCGGGACACCCACCAGGTTTGCGGTCCCCGGCATAGCTACGAAGAACCCAGTTGCTCGTGCCTTTTTCTCCTGAGGGAAGGTGTCTCCGATAAGGGCCATTGCGGTGGGTGGTATCATTCCGGAGCCTATTCCCACCAGGATGCGAAAACCGGCCAGGACGACGAAGCTATCGGAGACAGCGGTGCCCAGCGCTCCGGCACCGGCCAGGGCCGCACCCAGGAGTAGCAAAGGCCTGCGTCCGTAGATATCAGACAGCGGCCCCACCAAGAGGCCTGTGGCGGACCAGGGGACCGCGGAGAAGGTCACAAGCTGTGCCAGGAGCGGGACACTGGTACCCAGGTCCTGGGCCATGTCCGGCAGCAGGGGTCCCAGCATAAAGAGTCCGGCAACCACATTGAATAACAGGGCACCCACGCCGGTGAGCATCACCCATGGATGGGCAGGCCTGACTACGGTTCCTGTGCTCAACGTTATGTTTCGCTTGTGTCCACCCAGAACGCACTACCAACCCGGTTCTGGGTGGGTAGAGGTGGCCCCGGAATAGCAAACGCCTGTGCTAAGTTGAGGCATAGAACCAACATAATCAATAGCCTCCAGTTGACCGTGATACGCCAGACGCGGCAATAATCTCACTCCGGGCATATTCGGAACATTCGGTAGCCAGGCTACCCTCCAGGATTTCCATGGCGCCCCGGCCTCCAATCCGCCCCAGCGCCCAGGCGGCGTGGCCGCGGACCAGCTCATCTGGGTCTCGCATCGCCCGGGCTAGGTGTGGAACGGCCTCCTCCTGTCCCAGGTTGCCCAGGGCCACTGCGACGTTCCGCTGCACATACCGCCCGTCCTTGATGTAGTGCAGCAGCGGGTATACTTTGTTGCGGAAGTACTCGGCGGACATATTGAGCAGCTTCTCCAGCCGGAAATCAGCGGCCACTTGCGCAGTGTACGCATGGGGAGGCAGCTTGGCCTTGAGCCGGGGCTGGTTGTGCGGACACACCTGCTGGCAGATGTCGCAGCCGTATATCCAGACGCCCATACGCTCTCTTATGTCCATGGGCAGCACCGTCTGTCCATCTCCCAGGAACGACCCCGGCGTGGCGTAGGAGTTGTAGGCCACACACATGAGGGGGTTCATCCTTAGGGGCTCGTAGAGGGCCCCAGTAGGGCAGGCATCTATGCACAGAGTGCACTTGTCTGGGCAGCTGACCTGCATCGTCGGCCGGTCATATTCCAGCTCCCCATCTATGACCAGGGTGTCTATCTCGATGAACGAGCCGATACCCTCGGCAAAGGCGAAGCAGTTCTTGCCGAAGGTAGTCACCCCGGCGCGGGCGCCCGCCTGCCGGGCTGGAGGATTCACACCTCCCCTGCTGGTAAAGAACCCCTGCTTCTCCAGGAACTCCCTCAGCAGACGGTAGCGGGCACGGGGAATGGGGAGGGGCGTGCCGCCCCCATGGCCCAGGTAGAGCCGCCCAATCCTGCCCACCATCTTCGGTGGAAAGCTCTTCTTGAAGTAGTCGTAGACGGCAACTACGATGGTCCTAGCCTCGGGCATGGCGTTCCGGGGGTCGGCGGCCCGCAGCAGCCGCTGGTTGTCCCCCATGGCCCAATCGTACATGTGGAGGCGGCTGGAAAGCTCCCGTTGATAGATGGGGAAGCTCTCGGCGGGGGTGAACCCCACCCGGTCATAGCCGAGACGCAGCGCGTACTCTTTAATATCAGAGCTGACCGAGATGGTTGAATCCCCTTCCGGCAAACCGGTGAATTACCATCCCAAGATTACCACAGATTGGGTGTGGCATTCAGGTGTAGAGTAATAAGGGGGTAATGGGACACAGCAATTTGGCTATGGCAGAGGACTAATTTTCCAATATGAGAGAAACACGATAAAAACAGAAAATGGGCGATAGTGGAATTGAACCACTGACCCCTGCGATGTCAACGCAGTGCTCTAACCCCTGAGCTAATCGCCCATAGCGCAGATATTGTAGCAAAGGGGTAATATAGCGTCAACGCAGCAGGGATGGAGTCTCTGGGGTGGAATTTGTGCTGCCCACCGGCCCGCCCAGTAAGATTGTACTGGGGGACTTCGCCCCCCAACCCCCCCCTAAGACATGTATAACAGACACTTCTTCTTCACCCACCTAACCTCAGTCTTTCTGCTGGGGCCTCCAGGCCTTATAATGTGGGCAAGTACACCACCGGGCAGTAGCTCTTCCCGGTGGAGGAGGGACCGTGAGCAAAGTAGTCACCGAAGTCAGAGGCCGTAGCTTCATTGTAACCATCAACCGTCCCCAGGTGCGCAACGCCGTGGACGGTGAGACGGCGGGGCTGCTTCTGAAAGCGGTGGACGAGTTCCGCCGGGACGAATACTTGGATGTGCTCATCATCATCGGCGCCGGGGACCTGTCCTTCTGCGCCGGTGCCGACCTCAAGGCCCTTGACGGCCTGCTACAACACCCCGGGGCCGAGGCCACAGGCCCCATGGGTGTCAGCCGTATCACTGACCTGCCCAAACCCGTCATCGCCGCCATAAACGGCTACTGCCTGGCTGGGGGCCTGGAGCTGGCCTGCTGGTGCGATTTCCGCATCGCCGATAGCACTGCCACCTTCGGAGTCCTCAACCGCCGCTGGGGTGTGCCGCTGATAGACGGAGGCACTCAGCGCCTGCCCCAGATAGTGGGCCTGGGCAACGCACTCTATCTGATTGAGACCGGTGCACAGATAGATGCCTCCCAGGCCCTCCGCATGGGGCTGGTGCAGGAGGTGGTACCCCCGGGGCAGGCCCTGGGCCGCGTACTGGAGCTGGCCGCCGTCATGTCCACCTATCCCCAGGCCAGCTTGCGCACAGACCGGCTCTGCACATACCAGGGACTGTCTTTGTCGCTATCCGAGGGGCTGGAGCTGGAGAAGCGGCTTCATCGGGGCAGCCTGACTGACCCCAATATGTCGGACGGACTGGAGCGCTTCATCACCGGCCAGAGGCCGCAGCCACCCCGCCCCCCGGCCCTTTCCTGATTACCCGGGGCCTGCGTGCTACAATGGTTGCGTGGAGGTTCCGGTGGACCTGTTTGAGCAGCAGCGCCGTGAGCAGACCGCCAGGGAGGCCCCCCTGGCCGCCCGCATGCGCCCCAGGAGCTTCGATGAGTTCGTGGGCCAGGCGCATCTGGTGGCACCGGAAAGGGTGCTACGCAAAGCCATTGAGGCTGACCAGGTGCCATCCATGGTGCTGTGGGGGCCTCCGGGCAGCGGCAAGACCACCCTGGCTTTTCTCATCTCCTCCCTTACCCGCTCCCACTTCGAGCCTGTCAGCGCCGTAACTGCCGGCGTGGCCGACCTGCGCCGCATAGTGGAGGAGGCTCGCCAACGCCGCGCCATGTACAGCAGGCGTACCATCCTCTTTGTGGATGAAATCCATCGGTTCAACAAGGCACAGCAGGATGTCATCCTGCCCCATGTGGAGGAGGGGGTAGTGACCTTCATCGGGGCCACCACCGAGAACCCCTCGTTTGAGGTGGTCTCCCCGCTACTCTCCCGCAGCCGGGTGTTCTCGCTGGAGCCTCTGACACGGGAGGAGGTCAGCAGCATCGTGGAGTGGGCGCTCAAGGATTCGGAGAGGGGGCTGTGGGGGCTGAAGGTGGAGATGGCCGGAGAGGCCATGGACTTCCTGGTGGAGATGGCGGGAGGCGACGCCCGGGTGGCCCTCAACACCCTGGAGCTGACCGCTACCGCAACGGCTCCCGGCCCCGATGGGGTACGGCACATCCCCCTGGACACTATTGTTGATGCCGTACAGAAGCCGGCCTTGCTCTACGATAAGGCGGGCGACCAGCACTATGACACCATCTCCGCCTTTATCAAGTCCGTCCGGGGCTCGGACCCTGATGCCGCAGTATACTGGCTGACCCGCATGATAGAGGCCGGGGAGGATCCCCTGTTCATCGCCCGCAGACTGGTAATCCTGGCGGCGGAGGACATCGGACTGGCCGAACCCCAGGGGCTGCCGGTGGCGGTGGCCGCCTACCAGGCGGTGCACTTCGTCGGCATGCCGGAAGGGGCTATCCCCCTGGCCGAAGCCACCGTTTACCTGGCCACCGCTCCCAAGAGCAACACTACTTACGCCGCCCTCAACCGTGCCCGGGAGGAGGTGAAGAAGAGCCGACACCAGTCGGTGCCCCTGCACCTGCGTAACCCAGTGACCGGCCTGATGAAGCAGAAGGGATACGGCAAAGGATACAAGTACGCCCATGATTTTGAGGGCCATTTCGTGAATATGGACTTTCTGCCCCAATCGCTCCAGGGTCGGCGCTTCTACTACCCGGCGGAGCAGGGCTATGAGAAGGAGATAGCGCAGCGCCTCAAACAATGGTGGCGGGAGAAGAAGCCCGGGACGGAGCTACCAGATGAGTCTGGATGAGACCTCTCGCCCTTCGGACTGGCTCAGGGCGGCGGTCTCAAAGCCGCCGTGGTGTCTGAAGGACTCTCCGCCTTACGGTTCGAAGGACTCCGGACTCCTTCGGAGAGTCCGATACTTCGTTCGGACCGGATTCCTACGGAGAACCTGTCGAACCATGAGCGGCGAGTCGGGTAAGAAGGTGAGCATGGCCCGGCTGCGGTATCCGTGGAGCATGAATCAAAATAAAAGGGGGTGGTCATGAGACTTGAAGGCAAGGTAGCTCTGGTTACAGGGGCGGGGTCTGGCATTGGCAGGGCCATAGCCGTGAAGTTCGCCACGGAGGGGGCCGCTGTGGTAGTGGGCGATATCAACGAGGAAACAGCGGCGGCAACCGCAGAAAAAGTGCGCTCAGCGGGTGTAGCGGGGCTGTCTATTAAGGCCGATGTGTCCAGCACCATGGAGACACAGGACATGGTCGCCAGGGCAGTGGCCGAGCTGGGGCGCATAGACATCCTGGTAAACAATGCGGGTGTCGGGGACTACAAGCCTTTTCTGGAGATAACGGAGGAGGCCTGGGACCGGTTCTGTCCATTCACCTGAAGGGCGCTTTCAACTGCACCAAAGCGGTGCTTGGCGATATGCTGGCCCGGCGTAGTGGCTGCATAGTCAACATCTCCTCGCTGGCGGGGACAACCGGCACCCCTTTCCATGTCCACTATTCAGCGGCCAAGGCGGGCATCATTGGCCTTACCAAGTCCCTGGCCAAAGAGATTGCACGGCACGGTGTTAGGATCAACGCCGTGGCCCCGGGATGGATTGACACCCCCCTGGGCCGCCAGGCCGAGGAGTACTTCGCCCGGCTGACCTCGCGCAACCGTATAGTAAGACCTCCCCTCGGCGTATCGGGCACGCCGGAAGATATTGCGGCTGCCTGCACCTACCTGGCGTCCGATGAGGCGGGTTTTGTTACCGGCCAGGTGTTAAGCCCTAACGGGGGGGCCTGGATTTAAGGCCGTGCCTCAGCTCTGGTGCGGCACCGGGAGCTGCCGATTGCCTGTCAGGGCGTGTAGTGCTATGCTGTGAGGCAAATATTCAAAGAGCAAAGGGGGGTAAGATGCCGGGACCGCTATCGGGAATAAGGATTCTGGAATGGGCCATCTGGCATGCCGGGCCGGGGGCCAACTATATGCTGGGTGACCTGGGTGCGGATGTGATAAAGATTGAGCAGCCGGAGGTGGGCGACCCAGAGCGGGGCTACACCCGCCTGGAGGGTTCCCACATTATGGACCCAGACCGCCCCACCGGTATCCTTTTCCATATAACCAACCGTAACAAGAAGAGCGTCACTATTGACCTCACCAAGGAGGAGGGGCAGCAGATTCTCTACCGGCTGGTGGAGAAGTGCGATGTTTTTCTGCAGAACTTCCGGCCTGGGGTGGCCGCCCGGCTGGGTGTGGACTACGAGACCCTGAAGAAGTTCAATCCCAAGCTGATATATGTAAATGTCTCCGGCTACGGGCCGAAGGGCCCGGAGAGCGGCCTGCGGGGTCAGGACTACATAGGCCTGGCCCGCTCCGGCTTCCTCTCCGCAATGCACAGCGGGGATGATGAGCTACCCCATGTCACCGGTGCCATCGCTGACCACATGACCTGCACTACAGCCGCCTACGGTATCCTGGCCGCCTTGGTGGCGCGGGAGCGGATGGGCGTCGGCCAGGAAATCCACACCTCCCTTTTCGGTAGTATGCTGGGACTGCAGTCGGTGCGTATAGGCCAGACGCTGATGATGGGCCGCGAGCCGGCCCCCCGCCGCCGCCGTGAGATGCTAAACCCCATTTACAACCACTACCGTTGCGCCGATGACAAGTGGTTAGCCCTGGCGGTGCTGGCGACGGAACGGGTATGGCCTGATGTGTGTAAGGCCCTGAGCATGGAGGAGCTGGAGAAAGACCCCCGGTTTGACAGCACGGAGCACCGGGCCGAGAACTGCCGGGAGCTTATAGACCTCCTGGACCACACCTTTGCCGGCAAGCCGCGGGATGAGTGGCTGAAGCTTCTACGCCAGCACCGGCGCATCATTTGCTCGCCCATACTTGACCCCATGGACCTCCTGGATGACCCCCAGACCATGGAAAACGACTACATAGTAGAGGTGGAGGACCAGGAGCTGGGGCGTATCAAGCAGGTGGGATGCCCGGTGACCTTTACCGAGACCCCTGCCAAGGTGCAGGGACCGTCCCCGATGTTCGGCCAGCACACCGAGGATGTGCTGTTGGAGGTCGGAGGCTATACCTGGGATGACATATCCCGCTTCCGGGAGGGCGGGGTTATCTAAAAGGCCACAGGGCAGGCGGGTATAGCAAACAGCCCGTCTCCGGCGGGAGCGGAGTTACTCTATAACCCTCTCCAGCACCAGGTTCACATACTCCTCCTCGGAGAGGCCCAGGAGGTCCCGGAGCACCTCCTCGTTGTGCTCCCCCACCAGGGGTGCCCGTGTGATTTCGGAGGGGGTCTCCGAGAAGCGCACCCCATGGGCCTGGGGGCGGTGGGGGCCTATCTCCGGGTGGTCCAGGAGAGGGAAGTGTTGCCGGTGCTCTAACTGGGGATCCTCGTAGATTTCGGCCATGTCCTCCACCACGCCGGCGGGGACACCCGCTTTCTGAAGCAGGTGCATGGTATCGTGAGCGGGATGCTCCCGTGTCCAGGTGGATATTGTCCTTTCCAGTTCGTCCTCGTTGTCCTGACGGGACTTGAGGGTGGCGAAGTTGGGGTCCGAGGCCAGCTCCGGTCGCTCCATAACCTGGCAGAGGGCCTGCCACTCCGCATCGCTGGTACAGGCGATGGTCAGCCAGCGGTCCTCCCCCTGGCAGGGGAAAGCCCCGTGGGGGGCAAAATGTGGGTCACGGTTGCCCATACGCACCGCCTCCCGGTTGTTGGCGATACGGTCCAAGATGATAGGAGCGATGAGCCAGGAGGAGATTTCAAACTGGGAAAGGTCTATATACTGGCCCTTACCGGTGCGGCGGCGGTGGTCCAGGGCAGCGCTTACGGCCAGTGCACCGAAGTAGGGGGCCACGAAGTCGGGGATGGCACCAAAGGGGGTAACCGGGCCCCTGTCGGGCCAGCCCATTACATGAACCAGCCCGGCAACCGCCTGAGCCACCGTGCCAGTGCCGGGGTGTCCGGCGTAAGGGCCGGTCTGGCCCAGGTTGGTCAAGCTTATCATCACCAGGTCCGGGTTGACCTCCGTGAGGTCATCGTAACCCAGTCCCATGCGCACCATTACCCCGGGGGCGAAGTTCTCCACCACCACATCCGCCCAGGCGGCCAGCTTCCTGCCAAGGTCTACACCCCGCTCCGTCTTAAGGTTTATGGAGAGGCCCATCTTACTGGTGTTAAGACTGGCAAAGAAACCGCCGCGGTTGAGACCCACCGCGCCATCCCTAAAGGGTGGCGAGGTGCGCACCGAGTCAGGCCGGGTAGCTGACTCGACATGCACCACGGTGGCCCCGTGGTCCGCCAAGTAGCGGCCGGTCATGGGGCCTATGCCGAAGTGGGTGAAATCCGCCACTTTAATGCCGTCAAAGATACCTGACATGCTAAATCACCCCCTGCTGCTTTAGCGCATCTATCTCATCCACAGGAAGCCCCAACCACCCCCCGTAGACTTCCCGGTTATGCTCACCCACCATGGGCGCTCGTTTTCCGGGCTGCACCGGAGTCGGTCTGGACTGGATAAACGCTCCAGGATAGGTGATGGAACGACCCAGTTCAGGGTGCTTCACATCCATCCAGTAGCCGCGTGACTGTAGCTGCGGATCATTGATGATATCCGTCATGTCATACACCGGAAGGAGAATAAGACGGCGCTCCAGCGCACCCTGTAGCATCTCATTCTTGGTATGGGTTAGGAAAAAGGCCCCCAGCCTATCCTCCACGGGCTCCATCCATTCGCGGGTCACTGTGGACATATCCAGGGCTTTCCAGTCTATCCCGCGCAGAAATTCATCGGCCATGCCCTCGCTATCCATCCAGTCCACCAAAGCTTGGTTCACACGGGCGCCAGTAGCGCCGCCGTATATGGCGAAGCAGATAAAACCGTCCTTACACGGCCATACCTGCCGTTCTGGGATGGCGGCCAGAAGCTCTCCCCGGAACTGGCCCGAACGTCTGAGTCGGCGCTGATTAATGTCTTGAAAGGCGGGGGCATTAGCACTCAAGCTCACCGAGGACTGCTGGGCTGAGGCATCCACCCGCTGACCCTTACCGGTGCGTCCTCTGTGGAACAGAGCCATGACCGTGCCAGCAGCTGCCTCGGTGCCAGCGATCGGGTAGGCTATAGGAAAGCTATCCCGCACTGGGGCTCTATCTGTATCTCCGCATAGGGACATGTAGCCGCTCATGGCCATGGTTACGATATCCGGCCCCTTGTAGTCCTTGTAGGGGCCTGTAGTACCGAACGGGGTGACGGTAGTGTACACCAGGGTGGGATTGACCTCCGTGAGGGCATCATAGCCCACCCCAATTGAGTCAAGGTATCCGATGGGTAAAGACTCAATAACAGCATCGGCCTTTGCTGCCAAGTTCTTTAACAGGTCCCGACCACGCTGGTCCTCCAAATTCAGAGTAACGCCCTGTTTGCCCTGGCAGAAGGCAAACCAGAATAGGCTTTTATCTGGATGAGGGTCGTCCTGGTAGAAGGGGCCAATCATGCGGGCGGGGTCTCCCCCAGGTCTCTCCACCTTCACCACCTCAGCGCCCATATCAGCCAGCAGTTTACCGCAGAACAGGCCCTTATCATCGCTGAGGTCTAATATGCGGTATCCGTTGAGCAATACACAATCCTTCAGTAATATTTTGTCATATGATAAGAGTCATACAAGTAGCTTGTCAAATTAATACCCTCTACAGGGTAAGGGAGGCCCTGTTAGTCCCACACGCCCTCCCGGTTAGATGGGTCCTGGGGGGTTTTACCTCCCAAAGACAGTCTATCTGGACGGGTAGGTGGGAGTGAGGGGATCCCGCTTTTGGTTCACGGGCTTGGAATGGGCTACATGGGGCAGGTGAGGTGGCCCAGACGCTCGGTTAGGCGCAGGTTCTCCGAGTAGTCCACGGGCACTTCTATCACCACCGGCTGGCCCATTCCCATGGCCTGCTGCAGTGCGGGCAGGAGCTGGGAGGCGGCCTCTATACGGAAACCGGGCAGTCCCATGGAGCGGGCCAGCAGGGCGAAGTCCGGGTTGGTGAAGGAGGTGCCGAAGTCATGCTCATAGCGTTTCATCTCCTTCCAGGAGATGAGGCCGTAGCCGGAGTCCACCCATACCAGAACCACGAAGCCAAGCCCCAGGCGGCGGGCGGTCTCTAGCTCGGCGGCCGTCATCATAAAGCCCCCGTCACCTACCACGGCCACCACCTGGCGGTGGGGAAAGGCCAGCTTGGCGGCTATGGCCCCCGGTAAAGCCACCCCCATGGAGGCCAGACCGTTGGAGATAACCACGGTGTTGGTCTTGGCGGCGGGGAACAGGCGGGCCAGCCATACCTTGTGGGCACCCACATCGGAGAGCAGAATGTCCTCGTATCCCATGCCGCGGCGGAGGTCGGAGATAATCCGCTGTGGCTTGAGGGGGAAGGAGTCATCGCTGCTGAAGTCCTCCAACTCCTGGAGGACGAACTCCCTGAGCAGCGCTGGTCCAGAGGGCATCCCCTGGCGCAGGGGACAGGCCGCTGATAGGGCGGAGAGGGAATCCCCGATTTCGGCCACAATCTCCACCGCCGGCTGATAGGACTCGTCCACCTCGGCGGGGGTGGTGTCAATATGGATAATCTTCTTATCGCCGCTGCCGTTCCAGAGGCCGGGCCCGTACTCCACCTGGTCATAGCCCACGGCTATAACCACATCCGCCTTTTCCAGGCCGCACATAACCCAGTCCCTATCGTGCAGGCCCACGGCGAGCAGGGATAGATAGTCCCGGTAGTCCATAGCGCCCATGCCCATGAAGGTGTTGGCCACGGGCACCCCCAGGTGGTGAGCGAACTCGCTCAGCCGCCTCCCTGCCCCACGCCGTATGACACCGTTCCCGGCCAGTGCTACGGGATAGCTGGCTTCTTGAATGAGGCGGGCCGCCTGGGCGATTGCGGTTTCGGCGGGTATGGGGTATACCACCGGGGGGTGCTGCAACGGCTCGCCGTCTGCCCCTTCGTCGGCCACATCCTCGGGCAGCTCTAGGTGCGTGGCCCCGGGCTTTTCCATGACTGCTTCCTTGAAGGCCTTGCGCACCATCTCCGGAATGGCTTCTCCCCGCTCTATACGGGCGTTCCACTTGGTCACCGGTCGGAATATCTCCACCACATCTATGTACTGGTGGGCCTCCTTGTGGGCCTTGCCCAGGGATGCCTGTCCGGTGATGGCCACCAGCGGGGAGCGGTCCAGGTGGGCATTGGCCACCCCGGTGAGCAGGTTGGTGGCCCCGGGACCAAGGGTGGAGAAACACACCCCAGGCTTGCCAGTGAGCCGGCCAGTGACGCCGGCCATGAAGGCGGCCCCGGCCTCGTGGCGGGTGAGAACGAACTTGATGGGGCTGCGGGACAGGGCATCCAGCAGCCCCAGGGTCTCCTCACCCGGGAGGCCGAACAGGTACTTTACCCCCTCAGCCTCCAGGCACTTTAGCAGCAGCTCAGCGGCTTTCAAAAAGATCTCACCCTGACTGAATTGTAAGGTGGCCGGCACCGTATGGCAAGTAAGAGGGAATACCGTCAGGCCTAGTGGCCGTGTATTATGGAGCCCTTCCCGTTCGGGTGCCAGATTCCTCCCCAAAAGCTATTGACTTTCTAAGGATATTTGTTATAATTTGTCAAAACTGGCTTTAAATAATTACCGAAAGGAGTGCGCTGGCTGGTTTTCTCAGGGAGTTTCAGGGGCTGACAGCCAGCTTCTCAGTTGACGGAACCTCCCAGGGCCACCCTTTCCTTACCCGGGTTGACCCCCTTTCCGGCAATGTGGCCAAAATCTCACCGGAGCGTGCCCGCCGCACCATCGGCATATCGGTAGAGATGGACATGCGGCCAGCAACCCACTGCAGCTTTTGCGATTACGCCACCGCCACCCCCGAGCCTCGGATTCAGCATGCCGGTGGCGCGGTATCCGTGCCCAATCTGTACCCCTGGGAGAAGTACGACTGGATTACCATTTACCCGCCCTTTTCCCAGCACAAGGTGCTGCTCTCTGACCTCTACTTCGAGGACATGGAGATGATGATGGAGTCCTCATACGACCTGGCCGAGCGATGCGCATATGAAGAGGATGTAATCGCTTTCATGGACTTCACCAACTGGGGTGCCTTCGCCGGAGCCTCTCAGCAGCACCCCCACTCCCAGCGCAAGAGCATCACCTTTATGCCGGATCCGGTTCAAGAGCGGGAGTGGCAGCGGTGTCTGGAAATTGTGGAGACGCTGGGGCGACATCCCTTTGACATCCTACTGCAGGAGGAGCGGGAGGACGGCCGTCGCCTTATCTTTGACAACGATGTGGTGGTGCTGGCCGCCTTTGCGCCCACCTGTTCGGACGAGCTGTTGGTCTTTCCCCGTGAGGACCTCTCCCATATTCTGCAGAGCACCCCCGCCCAGCGTAACCATCTTATGCGCCAAGTGCTGGGTATATTCCCCGCCCTGTTTCTATACCGGGGAATCACCGACCTCAATATCGCCATGCACATGGCCCCCTTCGCCTCTATGGAACCGGCCCGCAAGTACTTCAGGTGGCATATGCATGTCTACCCCCGCCGCTCCCGCCTGCCCGCCGATAGGGCCGGAGCCGAAATCGGTTTCCAGACCAGCGTGATTGATACGCTTCCGGAGACTACCGCCGAGGCCCTGCGCCACTGGTACGAGGCCGGTCCCCGTGAGGAGATGGTGGCCCGGTGCGACGATGGCACCCCCAGCCCGCTGCTGGTGCGGGAGCTGCGCCGTATCTCCAACGGCAACGGCCACTAAGCCTTCAGCCACACCCGGTTTTGACGCTCCTCTGACTCCTGTGCCAGAATAGCATTAGCCAGCAACCAGATTTCAGCCGACAGGAGGAGCGCTATGCCCAGACAGCTAAGCCAGGAAGAGCGCCGCAAGGTAGGGTTCAATATGCCGTTTGCCAAAGCGGTGGAGTGCTTCCGCCGGGACGCCCTATCCAGGAAGGACTATGACCCGGCCACCATGGCTGTCTTCGGGTCAATCATGTCCCGGGCGCTCCTGGAGATGCTCCAAGCGGTGGAGCGTGAGTTTGGAGAGAGGGGACAGGAGGTGGCCACCGGTGCCCTGGTGGGGGTGGGCCGCAGGGTGGCCGAGGAGATGCTACAGGGGGTGGAGTTCCCCGCCGGCATGACGCCGGTGGAGAGGGCCTCCGCCTTCATCACTTGGCTCAACGAGGTGGTATATGCCTCCGTGGAGGAGCCGGTAATAGACAGTGAGGACTCCTTCTCTTTTCACATCCGGTGGTGCCCCCTACAGGACATCTACTCCCCGATAGACTGCCGTATACAGCGTTACCTGGTGGAGGGGGAGCTACAGGCGGCTGCGGAGATTATGGGGGACTTCCAGATAGCCTTTGACTTCGGGATACCCTCGGGGCACCCCACCTGTCACTTCAGCATCCGGCGGCGTAAGCCCGGCGAGGAGAGCGCGTGGGACCAGTACACCCGCTCCATCAACCGCAAGGGGCTGGAGAAGTCCCGCCAGGGGAAATAGCGCCTTATTGTGGGCACGATTGCCCTCCACAGGCTTCCCCAAGGAGTCCACAGGGCGGACAGTACGGCGGCCCAGAGGGTGTCTTGCCTGAAGGGGAGGCCTGTCCGATGATGCTTTGCTCATCGGACTCCGATAGGCGAAGCACTATCGGAGGGGGGCTTGTCCCCCCCAGAAAACAAAACTGGGCGGGTCTGCCCTGCGGACTCTCCTAAGGAATCCGGTCGGAACGGAGTATCGGTCCGAAGGACTCTCCGCCTTGCGGAGTCCGATACTCCGTTCCGACCGGGTGGGCTAAAGCAGAGCTACCGTATATTACGCAGGACGGGGCGCAGCACCGATATCAGGGCCACTACCAGCAGGGCCGCACCCCCCAGTCCCACCGATAGGGGCGCTCCCCACACCTCCGCCAAGGCGCTGAAGCCAAGCACCCCCAGGGTGGCCATACCGAAGCTGAACAGCGTCAGACTGCTCACCCGGCCCCGCAGCTCCTGGGGAGTATGACTCTGCAGCAGGGCCTGGTTCACCGCCATGTATCCCATATTGCCCGCCCCCACCCCCACCAGGGCTGCGAGCGAAAGGGCGAAGACTGTGGATAGGGAGAACAGCAGCAGGCTGAGGCCGAAAAGCAGGGCTAACCCCAGCAGCAGCATCCCCTTGCGACGATAGTTTCCCAAACTGGCCACCGTAAGGGTGCCGGCCACAGCCCCCAGCCCCATCGCTGCCATCATCCAGCCCAGCCCTACCTCCCCCACCCGGAGGACATCTGCGGCGAACACCGGCAGCAGGAACATATAGGGCATGGCCAGCACGCTGACACCTAAGAACATCCCCAGCAGGTAGGGCACGGTGGGACTGTTACGCACAAAGCTCAGGACATGGCGCAGGTCGGTTGCCAGCGAGGTGCCCTGGTGGTTGCTCTCTCCCTTCACCCCCACCAGCGCCAGGGTTAGGGTGGACAGCCCGTAGAGGGCTGCGGTGAAGAGATATACCCAACCCACCCCTATCAACGCCACCAGCAGGCCGCCGATTGCCGGGGCCGCCACCCGCATGAGGTTGAGCCCTGCGTAGTTCAGGGCATAGGCGTTCATCATGCCGTCCTTCTCCACCAACTCCGGTATGAACGACATACGGGCGGGGCCGTTGAGGGTGAAGGCCAGGCCCATGACTACGGCGGCGCTAACCAGGTGCCACAGGGCGATGTTGCTGGAGAGGATTAGCCCCGCCACCAGGAATGATACTAGGGAAAAGATGGCCTCAGTGGCGATGATGAGGCGGCGCTTGGGAACCCTGTCCACCACGGTGCCGCCCACCAGGGAGAAAAGCAGCACCGGCAAACCCCAGCCCACCGTCACCAGGCCCAGGGCCAGGGGGGAGGATGTCATCTGGTACACCAGCCACCCCCGGGCCAGTATCTGCATCTGGAGGGCGGCGAAGTCCAGCACCACACCTATCCAGAACCAGCGGTACTCCCGGTTCTTCAGAGAGCCAAAGGTAGTGCCCCACCACCCCGGGGTAGGAAGCTCGGCCACAGATGCCTATATCGCTGACCTACCAGCTATACTCAGTTCCCGCCTCCAGCACCACCACCTCTGTCCCCGGCGCCTCTTTTTTAACCAGCTCCACAAAGCGGTCGGCTGTTTGCTCCAGGATAGGGAATGTCTTGTAGTGCATGGGGATAACATTTTTGGGGGCCAGCAGGGCGGTGGCGCGTGCCGCCTGCACCGGATCCATCGTAAAGCAGCTACCCATGGGCAGCAGGGCCACATCCAGCGGGTACAGCTCGCCCAACAGTTTCATGTTCTGAAAGATGCCGGTATCGCCGGCATGATAGATGTGAGTGCCGTCCTCCAGTCGCATAATCCACCCCGCCGGGGCGGCGGTGGCGGAGGAGTGGAAGGCCTCCACCATGGTTATGGTTATGCCCTCCGCTGCGGCGCTGCCTCCGATATTCATGCCCATGCCGTTGATAACCTTTTCCTGGGGCAGGCCAAGCTCCTGCTGAAAGCGGCCTATCGTCTCCGGCATAGCGGCCACGATGGCCCCGGTGGCCTTGGAGATGTCCACGGCATTGACGGCGTGGTCAAAGTGGTCGTGGCTAACCAGCACCAGGTGTGCCTGCTTGATATCACCCAAGGAGATAGGACACGAGGGGTTGCCCTCAATCCACGGGTCGGTGACTATCGTTTTGCCCCCGGGGGTGTTGATTATGAAAGTGGCGTGGCCGAGCCACCGTATTGATTTGCCTGCCATTATGTGCCTCCTTCTCTATTCCCCTGAACGGGTTAGCCGTAGGCCCATACCGTCTGGTGTTTTAGCTCTCGGCCTGGCCGTACATCTCCCGGAGGGCTTTGCGGATAACTTTGCCCATGGGGTTGCGGGGCAATGAGCTAACGAACACAACATCGCGGGGCCGTTTGAAGCTGGCCAGGTTGCTGCGGCAGTGCTCCATGAGCTCTTCGGGGGTGGCCTGCTGGCCCGCTTTGAGCACCACCACCGCCTTGGGCTGCTGGCCCCAGTCGGGGTCGGTAACACCGATGACGGCGGCCTCTTCCACCTTGGGGTGGGACTGAAGCACCTGCTCCACCTCCTCGGGGGAGATGTTCTCCCCGGCCCGGATAATCATGTCGTCTCCGCGGCCCGCCAGGAAGAAGTAGCCGTCCTCGTCCTGCCAGCCCATATCCCCCGTCTTGAGCCAGCCGGAGGCTGTCATGGACTGGGAGGTCTTCTCGCTGTCCTTCCAGTAGCCGCTCATCACCCGCTGGCCACGCACGGCAATCACCCCCACCTCGTTGGGTCCTAGGGGGTTACCCTCCTCGTCCAGGACGGCCACCTCGGCCCCCGGTAGGGGCTTGCCGATAGAGGATGACAGCCGCTGCAGCTTCTTCTCCACCTCCTCGGGGGTGCCTGAGAGGTCATGGTCCTCGGGCCCCAGGGCCAGCACCGTTGAGGAGGTCTCGGTCTGGCCGAAGGCGTTGATGAACTTTACCCCGGGCAACACCTTTATGGCCTTCTTGATAACCTCCAGCGGCATAGAGGCGGCCCCGTAGGTGACCAACCGCAAGCTGGACAGGTCATGCTTGTCAAAGCTGGGGTGGTCTATGACACGCTTGAGCATGGTGGGCACCAGCATGGCCCGGTTGACCCTCTCCCGCTCCACAGTGGCCAACCATCCCTCCTCGTCAAACTGGCCCATTATGGCCAGGGTGCGACCGCCGTAGATAGCGGCCAGCACCGCTTGGAAGCCGGCCACATGATACAGCGGGACGGCCAGCAGGTTGGTCTCCTCTATCTCCATATCCGGGGGGGAAACATTCTCTGCCATGTAGGACTCGAAGCTGCCGTGGGTCAGGGGCACGCCCTTGGGGCGGCCGGTGGTGCCGGCGGTGTAAAGGAGCAGGGTGACATCCTCCGGGCCTACATCGGGGAAAACCTCGTCATCGGAGGCGGCGGAGACGATATCCTCGTAGGAGAGCATACCGGACTGCGCCTTGCCCAGCGCAATAATGTGCTTCACGCCGGGCGCTTCGGCCCTGGCCAAGTTCACTAGGTCCACATAGCGCTCCCCTACGATTACCACCGAGGCCTCCGCGTGCTGTAGCAGGTAGCTGAGCTCGTCCTGCCGGGCGCGGTAGTTGAGGGGGACGAAAATGGCCCCCAGCCGTGCGACACCGAAGTAAGTCTCCACGAACTGGGAGCAGTTGACATCCATCATGGCCACCTTGTCCCCATGGCCTACCCCCAAACCCTGCAGGGCGTTGGCTACTTTGTTGGAGCGCTCCGCTACGTGGGAGAAAGAGATACGCTCGCTGTCCACCACCAGGGCGGTGCGGTCGGGGACGATGGCGCCGGTAAGGGAAATGAAGTCCACGGTGCTCATGTATTGATACCTCCTAAAGCCAGACCTTATCGTTACCGTTAAGAATCTGGCCTAAATTATGCTCATTCCGGCATTCTGTGTCAACGCTACCGGGGCATGGCGTAGGCTTTCCCGCACACCCTTCCCCCCGTACTTGATGTCTATCCCCACACTACATAGTCCACTGGCGGATAAGCACGGATGATGCGGCTGCCACAAGGCCCCCCCAGCTTTAATTGCCAGCCTAAATTGAAGGCAGCAGGCGATTGGTGTAGAATTACCACTCGGTATGGAGAAGTGCCGTGGCATGCGCGATATGCTCCCACAGGACATGCGACAGTTCCGCCGTGTTGAGGACCAGTTCCGGCAGTGCTGTGTTCAGTGGGGCTACCAGGAGGTAAGGACGCCCCTGCTGGAGTACCTGCACCTGTTCACCGCCACTGGCACCCTTACACCGGATATGCTCAACCGGGTGTATTCCTTCCTGGACTGGGACGGCTGGAGCGGGGAGAGGGTGGTGCTGCGTCCGGATGGCACCATTCCCGCTGCACGGCTGTATATCACCGAGATGGCCCAACGCACCACCGCTAGGCTTTTCTACGTTCAGGATGTACTCTCCTTCGGGGCCACCGGCACGGAGTCCCGTGAGAAGTGGCAGGCCGGGGTGGAGGTGATGGGGGGCCGGTCTCCTCAGGCAGAGGTGGAGCTGGTGTCCCTGGCCCTGGAGGTGCTGGAGGGCTTGGGCCTGAAGCCTGAGCTACGGCTGGGCCACATGGGGTTGCTGCGCTCCCTTCTGGAGGAGTTGGAGGTGACGGAGGAGGAGGTGGTGGACCGCTTTACCGCTCAGGAGGGCCTGCTATGGGAGAGGCTGCGGGACTCCCGTCCCGAGATGGGGGAGGCCCTGGCCCTGGCGAAGCTGGAGGGCCGGTCACCGGGCTTCCTGGAGAACCTGGGCTCCGTCCTATTGCCCCATCTGCCTATCCTGCGGCAGCCCCTGGAGGAGTTCTCGGCCATCGCCAGGCTGCTCACTTCGCTGGACTGCCCCTATGCGATAGACCTGGGTCTGGGGAGCGGCTTTGAGTACTACACCGGAGCGGTGTTCCACTTCTATTGCGGGGATGTGCGGGTAGGGGGTGGTGGCCGCTACGACAATCTGATACCTCTGCTGGGCGGCAAAGCTGTGCCCGCCACGGGGTTTGCCCTGTATGTAGACCGGATAATGTCCATGGTGCCTGGACCGGTATCCGGACCACCGGTGCTGGTGCAGGCCGATGAAGGCTGCTGGCCGTGGGCCTTCTCCCTGGCCGGCGAGATGCGCGCCCAGGGCATCGCCGCCGAGATGGCGGCGGGTGAGCCGATGGACCATCCGGGAGTCTCCGTGATGGTCCAGGAGGGGCCTGTTTATATTCTGCCGGGCAAGGGCCGCTTTGCCTCACCGGCGGAGGTAGTGCGGGTGTTGAAAGAGGGAGGGGATGCTGAAATTAGCCCTGCCTAAGGGGCGGCTACAGGCCGCCTCCGGCTCTTATTTGGAACAGGCGGGATGGGGCCTTGAAGACTACCAGCCCGGCTCACGCTCCTATCGTCCCACCACTGCCTTCCCCGGTGTGGAGGCCAAGGTCTTTCAGGAGAGGGACATCCCGGTCCAGGTGGCCATAGGCAACTACGATATCGGGATATGTGGTCTGGACTGGGTGGAGGAGCTCCTGGCCCGCTACCCTCAGAGCCCCCTGGTAAAGGTCATAGAGCTTGGCTATGGTGGGGGACAGCTCTTCCTGGCCTCCAGCAGCCTGTCTCCATGGGGCTCCGCAGCGGACCTGAGCCGGAATGGTGCGCTGCTGGTGCTGGCCGGAGAATACCCCAATTTGGCGTGGACGGCCGCCATGCGGCTACGGCTGAAGCGTTTCCGGGTCTTTCCTCTGTGGGGTGCGGTGGAGGTGTACCCCCCTGAGGACGCTGACCTGGTGGTGGTGCGCTCACCATCGGCATCCCGCCTGAAGGAGCGGGGCCTGGTGCCCCTGTTCCCCCTGTGTCACACTACGGCATATCTCATTGCCAACCGGGATAGCTGGCAGAGCAAAGATATGGCCGGGGCTATATCCAGCCTGCTGGAGGCTTCCCCTTCGGTGGACAGCCTTCAGGGACCTCGGGTGGAGTCTTCGGACTGGCTGCCCCTGTACGGGGGCAACTGGCTAAGGCTGGCCCTACCCGACGGCCACCAGAAGGAGCCTTCGGTGGACTTCCTGCGTAAAGCCGGGCTGGAGGTGGCTGGCTATGCCTCAGGGAAGAGCCGCCCCGACCTGGGTGTGGAGGGGGTGGCCACCAAGGTCATCCGGCCCCAGGATATGCCGCTCCAGGTGGCCTCCGGCAACTTTGATGTTGCCCTTACCGGCAAGGACTGGCTGCGCGACCACCTGTGCCAGTTCCCTTCCAGCCCCGTGGAGCAGTTGCTGGAGCTGGATTTCGGCTGGGTGCGGGTGGTGGCCGTGGTCTGCGGCGATGTGCCCGTCTCCTCGGCGGCGGAGCTCAGGGGCCTGATGGAGTCGGGTCGGATGGGCGGGCTACGGGTGGCCACGGAGTATGTCAACATAGCCGATAAGTTTGCCCGGGACCATCACCTGGGTCACTACCGCATCATACCCACCTGGGGGGCCACGGAGGCATTCCTCCCCGAAGATGCCGACCTCCTGATAGAGAACACCCAGACCGGCCAGACCCTGGCCCGGCACGGTCTGAAGATAATTGATGTGCTCTTCGAGTCCACTGCCTGTATCATCGGCTCCCGGGATATCGCCCCCCAACGCAGGGGGCAGCGGGATGCCCTTTTGCAGCGGTTGGCCGGGGCCGTGGGGTGAGGGGTATACGGTGCCACCACTTTGCCTCCACCTGAGTCTGGCCCGGGATGCTTTATTCCAACTGGGGGATAGCCCCGGGGGAGGCCGTGGCCGCTACTTGATCGGTGCCACCCTGCCGGATATTCATATGATGTCGGACTTCGTCCGTGAGCATACCCACTATATGGACCTGGCGCAGCGGGAGGAGGGGGGCGAGGAGATTGCCCGCTTCTTCAAGGCCAACCCGCACTTGGCCCATGAAAGCAAAAACCCACCTACCCGTGCCCTGGTGGCCGGCTATCTGTCCCACCTGGTGACCGATAGCACCTGGATAGCTCGTATCTACCACCCCTACTTTGGGCCCGAGTCTTCGCTGTCAGGTGAACCCCTGGCCAACCTGCTGGACCGGTTGCTACAGTTTGAGCTGGACCGGAGGGAGCAGGAGGACATGGCCGCCATGGCGGCCATGGTCAAGAACATCGGGCTGGTATCCTGGGACAAGGAGGCGGCCCTGTTTGATGAGGATAGCCTCATGCGCTGGCAGACCTTTGTCATGGATGCGGCCGTACGCCCGCATACCTGGGACCGCTTCCCAACATTCGTCCGCCACTATGTGGCACGGCATGGAAATCTCAGAGAGGACCAGGTGAAGCGGTTCTTGTCCGACATCCCTGCCAGGCTGTCCTGGGTGCTGGAGCATGTGCCGCCGGAGGCTTTGGTCGCTTTTCGCCAGGGGGCGCTCCAGGGCTCGCTCCGGTTGGCGCGGGAGCGTGGGTGGTGAGGAACATAGGGATAGAGGAGGCCCGGCGTCGGTTCCTGGGCCGCAGCCCCCTGGATATGCTCCCCTTTCCCGCTCCAGTGGCCCAGCGCCTGGAGGAGGTTTTCGGCCCGGGGGTCTCTCCCCTGGAGGCGGTGCGGCGCACAATCACCGAAGTCCGGGACCGGGGGGATGAGGCAGTGGCCGAGCTATCCTGGAAGCTGGACGGGGTGGAGGTGCCCCGGGTGGAGGTGCCCCCTGGGCAGGTAACGGCCGCCCGGGATGGCATCCCTCCGGCCCTGGCCGCCGCCATGAGGCTGGCGGCGGACCGCATAAGGACTTTCCATGAGAGGGGCCGCCCCGAGGACTTCTTCGACCCCCAGGAAGGGGTGGGCCGGAAAATGGTGCCGATGGACCGGGTGGGCATATATGTGCCCGGCGGCCGGGCGGCATACCCCTCCACAGTGCTCATGACGGCCATCCCCGCCCGCATCGCCGGGGTGGAAGAGGTGATAGTAGCCACCCCACCCCAGGCCGGCGGAGTGGCCCCGCTGGTGCTGGCGGCCTGCGCCCTGGCCGGGGTGGACCGCGTGTTCGCCATGGGGGGCGCTCAAGCCATAGCCGCCTTGGCCTACGGCACCGCTTCGGTTCCCGTCGTGGACACGGTGCGGCCCCGGCACCCTGTTCGTCATGCTGGCCAAACGGGAGGTCTTTGGCCAGGTAGACATAGATGGCTTCTATGGACCTACGGAGACGGTGGTGGTGGCCGATGATACCGCTGACCCTGCCCTGTGTGCCGCCGAGCTTTTGGCCCAGGCAGAGCACGACCCCCTGGCATCAGCCCTGCTCCTCACCCCCTCGGTAAGCGTGGCTAAGGGGGTGGTCCGGGAGTCGGAGGCCCAGCTTGAGGGACTGGAACGGCGCGACATCGCTGGCCAGTCGTTGGAAGGGCGGGGCGCCGTTATCAAGGTGGATGACCTGTCCCAGGCCCTTGATTTCGTCAACTCCTACGCCCCGGAGCACCTTACCCTGCTAATGGCCGATGCCGAAGGGTTCGCCGCCGGGGTGCGCCACACCGGGTGCATCTTCCTGGGGGGTGGGGAGGCCTTCGGCGACTATGTGGCCGGTCCCAGCCATGTGCTGCCCACCGGGGGTAGCGCCCGCTTCTCCTCCCCCCTTGGGGTGGAGTCTTTCCTGAAGGTAACCAGCGTGGTGGCCCTCAACAGTAATATAATGGAGGCGACCGCGGCGGCGGCGGATGAGCTTGCCCGCGCCGAGGGCCTCACCGCCCACGCCGCCGCCATACAGAGAATGTTGAGAAGGAAGGGCCCAAGGTGACCTGGGAGAAGATGCTGCGTCCCCATCTGTCCGCTCTGGAACCCTACCAGCCCATCGTGCCCCTGGAGGTGCTGGCAAAGGAGGCGGGCAAGACGGTGGCCGAGGTCATCAAGCTGGATGGCAACGAGAACCCCTACGGCCACTCCCCCCGCGTTAACCGCGCAATGGCCGAATACCCCTTTTTCCATATCTATCCGGACCCCGACCAGCGGCAGCTACGGCAGGCCCTGGAGGGCTATGTGGGGCTGGGTGCGGAGCATATCGTGGTCGGCGCGGGCAGCGACGAGATAATAGACCTGCTGCTACGGCTCTTCCTGGAGCCTGGGGACCAGGTAATTAACCTGACTCCCACCTTCGGCATGTACCCCTTCAGCACCCACATCTGCGGAGGAGAGGTGGTGGAGGTGCCCCGGGACGAGGCCTTTGAGATAGACCTGGAGGAGATGAGGCGGAAGGTGAGGCCGAGGGTCAAAGCGGTCTTCGTGGCCTCCCCCAACAACCCCAGCGGCAACCTGGCCACACAGGAGCAGGTGCTGGGGCTGCTGGAGATGGGGCTGCTGGTAGTGGTGGATGAGGCCTATTACGAGTTCGCCGGGGAGACAGCGATCCCCTTGGTGAAAGAGCACCCCAACCTGGTGGTGCTGCGCACCTTCAGCAAGTGGGCGGGACTGGCCGGGCTGCGGGTGGGCTATGCCATGTGCCACCCCGGACTGGTGGAGCACATCATGCGCATCAAGCCGCCCTACAACCTGAATGTGGCCGCACAGGTGGCGGCCCTGGAGTCCCTGAAGGACCTGGAGTACCTTCAGGCCAGGGTGCGGGACATCGTGGAGGAGCGGGAGCGTCTCTACCGCCTCCTTCAGGGGTTGGATTCTCTGCACCCCTTTCCCTCCCGGGCCAACTTCATCCTGTGCTCCCTGAAGGGATGGGATGCCAGGGAGGCGTATCTGCGACTCCGGGGGGAGGGAATATTCCTGCGCTACTTCAGCAACCCGCGGATGAGCCACTGCCTGCGTATCAGCGTGGGCAAGCCGGAGCAAAGCGATGCCGCTCTGGCAGCGTTGAACCAGGCTGAAAAAGAGCTGGCAGGACGGCACAAATGATGGTTGCTATCTCCTACGGAAAGAAAGAGCGGAGTTCCCCGATGCATCGAGGCCGGGGGCTTGGGCGTCATTGTGAATTGCCTAAGGAAGGCGCCATGCTGTCCGCCTTGCGGACTCCGACACTCTGTTCGGAGAGCTTGTTGAAGCATGAGCGCTGCGCTGAGCTTGTCGAAGTACGCCGTTGTCGCGCACCCTTCGACTGGCTCAGGGTGGCGGATGACTTTATCAAACAGGGGCAAAGTGATGTCTGATGTAGTTGATGCCCCCCGCAAGGCCGCGGTGCGCCGCCAGACCGCCGAGACCACCATCAGCGTGGAGCTGGACCTGGACGGACAGGGCCGCTGGCAGATTACGACCGGGGTGACCCTTTTCGACCACTTCCTGGCCCAGCTTGCCAGACACGGTCTCTTTGACATAAACATCTCCGCCACCGGAGACGAACAGCACCACCTGGTAGAGGATGTGGGGCTGTGCCTGGGCCGGGCCTTTGACCAGGCCCTGGGGGAGAGGCGGGGCATCGTCCGCATGGGCAACGCCATTGTGCCGATGGACGAATCGCTGGCCCTGGTGGCCGTGGACATCAGCGGCCGTGGATATGCGGTGATAGACCCCGCCCTGGAGGCGGCGGTGGGGGGGATAGAGGCGGACATGGTACGCCACTGCCTGCACTCCCTGGCCCAAGAGGCCAGGTTCAACCTGCATGTCCAGATACTGAAGGGCAGCAACGACCATCATCGGGCCGAGGCCGCCTTCAAGTCTCTGGCCCGCGCCCTCAAGGCCGCCACCCGATTTGACGACCGCCTGGGCGGCACTGTCCCCAGCACCAAGGGCACCATCGGGTAGCAGAGAAGTAATCCGTCCAAACATGTATTGCGAAAAAGGGCTTATCTCGTGAAACTCAGCTTGGCATACATGCTGGAACTAGTACTAGGTTGCTTAAGTAAGCGTAACCATGATATTCTTCGCTTTGCTCTCCGAAAGAGACCGGTTCGAACGGGGTGCCGGACTCTCCGAAGGAGTCCGGAGTCTTTCGGACCGCAAGGCGGAGAGTCCTTCGGGCAGAGTGACATTTGGAACCTCTGTCACCCTGAGCGTAACGAATGGTCTCACCCTGTAAAACATACTCACACTTATTTCTGCCAGCAGGTACTATGCCGGTATGAAGAGGCGCTCCGGGACTACAACCGCTCGCTGGAGCTACGCCCCGATGACCTGGATGTCCTGTGCAACCGTGCCTGCGTTTTCTCACTAGCGGAGCGCTTAGACGCGGCACTGTAGGCGATAGCTAAAGCAATAGCCAGTGATGACAGCTTCCGGCAGATGGCAAATGAAGATGGAGACTTTGCCGAGTTGAAACATGACCCGGAGTGAGGGCCCCGTTTCTGGGCTTTAGTTGGTAAGGAGGGCAGTTGAGCATCCTGATTGATGAGAATACCAGGGTGGTGGTGCAGGGGATTACCGGGGGAGAGGGCGGTTTCCATGCGCAGCGGATGGTGGATTACGGCACCCGTGTGGTGGCGGGCGTCACCCCCGGCAAGGGCGGCACCCAGGCCGCCGGGGTGCCCGTGTTCAACACCGTGGAGCAGGCGGTTCGGGAGACGGGGGTTACCGCCAGCATAATCTTCGTCCCCGCCCCCTTCGCCGCCGACGCCATCTTGGAGGTGGCCGATGCCGGCCTGGAGTTGGTGGTGTGCATCACCGAGGGCATCCCTACCCTGGACATGGTTAAAGTACGCCGGTACATGGATGGCAGGCCCACTCGGCTCATCGGCCCCAACTGCCCGGGGCTGATTACCCCCGGTAAAAGCAAGATGGGCATCATGGTGGGGGAGATTCACCTGCCCGGAACGGTGGGGCTGGTGTCCCGCTCCGGCACCCTCACCTACGAGGCGGTGGCCCAGCTAACGGCCATGGGCATCGGCCAGTCCACCTGCGTGGGCATCGGTGGAGACCCGTTTGTGGGCTCCAGCTTCGTTGACATATTGAAGCTCTTCCAGGGCGACCCGGCGACCTCCGGAATAGTCCTCATCGGGGAGATAGGCGGGGGCATGGAGCAGGAGGCTGCAGTTTACATAAAGGAAAACATTACCAAACCGGTGGTGGCCTTTATAGCCGGTAGCACCGCCCCGCCGGGGCGGCGGATGGGCCATGCCGGGGCCATAATATCCGGTAGCTCCGGCACCGCCGGGGGTAAGATAGCCGCCCTGGAGGCCGCCGGTGTGGCCGTCACCCACAGCCCCGCCGAAATCGGCCTGATTGCAAAGAAGTACCTACGGCCGGTTTAGGGTTACATCTTTCAGCAGGGGGATGCCCAGGGGGCTCAGGGCGAAGCCCTTGACATAGGGCTTTATAAGCAGGTAGTCCTGGCCGAACCACAGGGGGATGGCGGCGGCATCGTCCACCAGGCTTTGCTCTATGTCCTGGTAGAGCCGTAGCCGCTTCTCGTGGTCAGGCTCCACACGGGCCTCTTTCAGCAGGGCGTCCAGCCCAGGGTTGGCATACTCGCCGTCGTTGTGCTGGCTCCCGCTGTGGAAAAGGATATCCAGGAAGTTCTGGGGGTCGGGGTAGTCGGCTATCCAGCCGAAGTCAAACAGGTCGTCCTTCTCCTCCTCCAGCCGGTAGAAGTAAATCTCCGAGGCGAGCTGGCGGATGCGGAACTCCACCCCCAGGTTGACGTGAATCTCCTGCAGGATGGCGCTATCCAGGCCGGAGGAAGGGCCTCCCTCGCCGGAGGTGGTGAAGGTGATGGCGGGCAGCCTTTCTACCCCACCGTAGCTGGAGGCTTCAAGCAGTTCCCGTGCTTTAACGGGGTCAAAGGGGAGGGGCTTCAGGTCGGGGTTGTGTCCCGGCAGCCCTGGGGGCAGGAAGCCCCCCGCAGGCTGGACCATATCTTTGAGCACCACACGGGCCAGCTTGTCCTTATCAATGGCCATGGCGAAGGCCCGGCGCACCAGCGGGTCATCAAAGGGGGGGCGGGTGTGGTTGAAGCTTACATAGCTCACATTCAGCTGGGGGAAGAGGTGAAGCTCCCGGCTGAGGGGGTTGGTGGGGTCGCTCACGCGCTCGATATTGGACACCCCCACGGTGGCGGCGTCAATCTCACCCGTCTCATAGAGGACCAGGGGTTTGCCGCCCCACAGGCGGAAGAGGACATACTGTACTTGGGGCGTGCCCAGGTGATAGGCGGGGTTGGCCTCCAGCACCACCAACTGCTCCAGTTGCCACTCTTTGAGGCGGAACGGCCCGGTGCCGTTGGGCCGGCGCCACCAGTCCGGGCCCTGGGCCACATTTTCCCGGTCCACAACGAAGGCCACGGAATAGGTGAGCTTGGACAGGAAGTAGGCCTTGGGGGCGTCTATGGTGACCCGCAGGGTGTAGTCATCCACCACCTGGACGCCGCTTATCTCGGTGGACCGTCCCTCCAGCACATCTTTGACGCCCACTATGTCATCCAGGTAGACGGGGGCGGTGGGAGAACCCAGCGAGGGGATGGCCGCCCGCTCCCAGGAATACTTGAAGTCGGCGGCTTTAACCTCCCGTCCGCTGTGGAAGCGAGCACCGCGGCGCAGGAAAAAGGTGTAGGTGGCGCCCTCAACCTGCCACCGCTCGGCTATATCGGGGACTATGTTGAGGTCCTTATCGAAAATGACCAGGCCGCCGAATATATTGGCGATATAGGTCTGGGAGCGGGACTCCTGGGACATGGCGGGGTCCAGGGTTACGGGGCCTGCGTCCAGCAGGGTAAGGGTCCGGTTGCGGGGCAGCCCGAAGGGCTGAGGCTCCTCTAGCCGGAAACTATCGGCGATGTCGGCGATGGCCACGGCCTGACGGTTGAAGTCCGTC
>JASLQE010000388.1 GCA_030744635.1 Dehalococcoidia bacterium
CAAAAGATCTGTGGGGGTGTTAATCAACGTCTGAGCACCGCTGGACAGGAGCTCATCCGCGGTGCGGAACCCCCAGAGCGCCCCCACGGCATACATGCCTGCCGAAACAGCGGTCATCATGTCCACGCCGGAGTCACCGACATACAGCAGGTCGCCCGGCTGCATGTTGAGCCGCTGCACAATTTGCAGGGCCGCCGCCGGGTCTGGTTTTATCGGCACGGAGGGCATTGCCCCTACCACAGGCTCAAACCTCCAGCGGGGTAGTAGTTTGGATACCATCATCTCTGTGAAGCCATGTGGCTTGTTGGACAGTACAGCCATGCTAATCCCGTGGGAGGTTAGGGCGTCCAGCAACTCCGGAACGCCGGCATAGGGGTTGGTGGCGTCCCCCCAGTGACAGGCGTATTCCTCTTCGATATAGCAGAGCAGGGCTTCTACCGTAGCCGCATCCCGGTGGCCCTCGGGGAGGGCACGAACTGCCATCATTTCACGGCCGTTTCCCACGAAGTACCTGTAGGCCTGGGTCTGGTGCTGTGGAAAGCCGAGGCGGCCCAGGGCTATGTTGACCGACGCAGCTATGTCCGCAATGGTGTCCAAGAGTGTACCATCGAGGTCGAACAGGACCCCTTTGTATTTCATGTAAACTCCTTTTAGCGTGATGATGAAGTCGCTAAAAGACCGGAGCAGATGATGTCCGCCTGTTTGTGGGGAGGTGTTCCCGGGCATCCAAGAAGCCAGGGCTAAGGCAGGTGCGGCCCACCAGCGGCGGGCCGCACCTCTATCTATCGGGTGTTGAATATGGGCCTATTCGCCCATCACGGCGGTGAAAAATTCCGCCATGTTGGAGCGCATGTCCTCAGAGGACACCACACGGGGGTCCAGCAGGTCCCCATTGACCGTCAGGAAGGGGATACCCAAGTCCTTGGTAATCTTGTCGCGCAGCATCTGAGTCAGGCCGCACCACTGCTGGCAGCTCCAGTGGGAGAGGAGGACGGCGGCATCGGCATTGAAGTCCCGGCATAGCTGGGCCAGGCCATCTACGGCTTGGGACTCCTTACTGGGGGCGAAGCTCCAGTGGGTAAAGCGCCGCTTCAGGGGTTTCTCGGCCAGAAAAGTCAGATAGTCATCGGGTTTGAGGGTAATCTCCGGGTTGTTGATGCCGAAAGTATCCAGAACGATGACCGCCCCATATGTGTCCTGGAGCCAGTCGGCCATCTTGAGGTCAAAGAAGGGGAGCACATAGAGCCATGCCAGGCGGTGCTTCTCGTTGGGGATTATGCCCTCACCTTTATCTACCTTCTCCTTTAGCTCCTCATAGCGGGCCTTGTAGTAGTTAACGGATTCCTCGCGGCCCGCAGCCACCAGAAGGATGGTGGTGTCCTTAACGGCCTCCCGGCCTCCGGTGGGGCAGGGCACGGCCTTGCGGAGCTCGCATATCTTCTCCCAGTAGGAGTAGGCCTCGCAAGAAATCTCTATTCTTTCCCGAAGCTTGGTGGGGTCCAGCTTGGTATTGAACTGCTGCTCCAGGAAGGCTATGAGCTCTTTCATGTTCTCTTTGGCGTAGGTGATGTCAGCTGGTCGGGCACCATAAGGGGTGTCCACTATGAAGCTGGGCACATTGTGGATGTCGGCCAGGACCTGGTACAGCTGGATGGTCTGGTCACAGGTGGTGGCGGTGTGAACCACCGCCTGGGGCTGCAGGGTGCGGCCCAGCAGGGCCAGGCCCGTGGCCGCCCGGTGGGGGGAGCAGATATCGGCGGCCATGCCCGCCCTCTCGGCGGTGTCAAACAGGTTCATGCCCTGTTCCATATCGGACTGGAAGGTCATGACGCCGTGGTTCTCGGCGATGTAGTAGGGGATGTCCATGCCGGCGAATAGCTCGTGGGGGACAAACATGCCACAGCAGAGCACCGAACGGCTCTCCTTGGCGGCATCGGTAACCCTCTGGTAGTAGTTGGCCATACCCTCCCAGAAGTAGACCTCGCTGCCCTTGGCCCCCCTGGCCTTCAGGCGGTCATAAGTGCCCATCATGCGGTCTGCGTTGGCCTGGAACTCCTCTAAGGCGGAATTCTTCTGTACGGTAGCCATTGCTCTCCTCCTTATACTCCTACCAGGCCCTCTATAAAGGCCTCAATGCGGGTGCGGATGGAGCCCACCCCGGTGAGGGAGTACTCCCGGCTCAGGGTCAGACAGGGCACTCCGGCCTCCTCCAGCCCCTTCTTAAGGGCTATATTGCCCTCATCGTAAAGCTTGCAAAAGCGCATAATCTCCACCACCACCCCGTCTGCCTCGTGGCTCTTCACCATGTCCACCAGGTGTGTAATACGGTCTTGGGTCTCGTGCATACGGGGACAGGGGGGGCGGCTCAGGTAACGCTCTGCAAGCGCAAGAAGGGGGTCGCCGGTCTCATCGGTGAGGTTCCAGTAGTACTTGCTACCGGTGCAAAGGTCGTCCCCCACCACCATGGCTTCCTTCTCCTCGATGACACGGATGAAGTCGGAATCGTCCATCTCAGAGCCGGTGACTATCAGGCGGTACCTGTCGCCGGCAGGGGCACTGATACCCTTAAGCTGGGTTATCAGCTCCTGCACCTTGGCTATAAACTGCTCCTTGGGCAGGATGGCGGCTGCCAGCATCACATCCACGAAGTCGCCCCCGCTGATGGCCCCTGCCTTGCGCCGGGCGTCCAACTCGTGGAGGAGCCGGCGCATGTGGTTATACTGGACTATGGACGCATGCAGGGCATCATCGGTAATGCCGGTGCCCCATGCTTTCCCCAACAGCTCTGTGAACTCCTTGAGTTCCTCCCGGAAGTAAGCGATGGAGGCCGGAGAGGTGCGGTGTGGCAGTGCCAGAATATGGGTGAAGGGTGTGTTGATGAAATACTCCCACACATCGAATGTGCGGCGGATGTTGTCACAGGTGTTGAGGG
>JASLQE010000389.1 GCA_030744635.1 Dehalococcoidia bacterium
GTGAGGTAGCCCAGGTGTGCCGTGATGTATTGGGAGATACGGATGACTATTTCTACTATTTTCGCGCCGCCTATTTCCCGGCAACCTGAGTGGGCAACGAGTTGTCGGAGAGAGCCATAGGAGGTCTCTGCTTGGTTACGCCTAAAGTACTCCTAATCCGTGATGACGAGCTCCACACCCGTGGCTACTATGTGGTGGCCCAGGCCTTGCGGGAGGCGGGTATGGAGGTGGTGCTGGGGGGAGTGCAGACCCCTTCCGAGGCGGCAACAACCGCCGCTCATGAGGATGTAGACCTGATAGGCTACCACATCATGACCGGCGCTCCCGCCATTCTGCTGGAGATGCTTTTTCAGAAGATGGGTGATGCCGGCGTGAAAGTACCGGTGGTGGTGGGGGGCACACTGGCCGCTGAGGAGATACCACGGCTCAAGGCGCTGGGCGTTGCGGAGGTGTTTCTACCGGGGGCAACAGTGGGAGACCTGGTGGAGCGCATCCGCCTGCTCGCCCCTTGTGGGGCACTATCTCAGAATGGAAGAGCGATGACCGTTTGGCCGGAGAGGGTTGAGCGGATGGGGTGACACAGCCCCTGCTACCGTTCGCTGGCCAGCGAGGCCAACTACCATTTGGTAGCTGGCCTGGACCATGGGTCTAAAACCCCTCAGGTCCGTGGGTAGAAGTAGGGCCTCCCCTTCTCCTGGGCCAGGGCCACCAGCAGGTCGTCCCAGGTGGCCGGGGGCAGCACAATCTCCGCCTTCTTATGCAGCGCAAGGGATTCCACGGGGCATTCGGAGACACACAGGCCGCAGCCAAGGCAGCGGCTGATATTGACCACCGCCTTCTCATCTTTGCTCATGGTGATGGCCTTTGTGGGGCAGACGGTAAGGCAGGCTTCGCAACCGTTGCACATCTCCATATCCGAGGCGGCCTGGTAGCTGGACCTGGGCATCACCTCCGTGGCGAAGTCCATCGTCTCTATGGCCTGCATCCAGGCGCAGCAGCAGGAGCAGCACTGGCACATGGTGGTGGGGTTCTGCTGCACATTCAGCGTGATGCGCACGAGACCTGCTGACTCACCCCTGGTGATTGATTTCATGGCCTCGTTGTAGGTTATCTCGCGGCCAAGGTCGTTCTCCAGGCAGTAATCTGCAAAAGGGGAGAAGACCAGGCAGATGTCGTCAATGGGCTGGGAGCAGCCCTTGCCCAGCAGCTTCTGCCCGGCGCGGCACCGGCAGGCACACAGGGCGATTGTATCGGACTGCTTCACGATTTCCGAGGCCTGCTCCCAGGGGGTGGCCTCCACATCCACGGGCAGGTTGTCCTCCACCAGTGTTATCTGGCGGTTGTGGGTGCGGGAGGTGGCTATCTCCTTGAGCAGGGTGGGCAGATAGCTTTCACCGTCTTCGGCGTGCTCGTGGTTGCCCAGGACCTTCATCTGGAACTTGTTGGAGCCGGACATGTAGGGCAGGAGCCCGTATTTCCGTCCTCCTCGGTCCCCTTCCCTGTATATAAGGCCATGGTGGCTCATCCTGTCCAGGAAGGCCTCTATTTGGTTGGCGTCCGCCTTCAGCCTGGTGGCAATCTCCTGAGGGGACTCGGACTGGGGCCTCAAGCCGAGGGCCACCTGAGCCTCCTGCTCGGAGAAGAGCCTCTGCAGGATTCTCAGTTCCACCCCGCTCTCCGTCTTGGGAAAACCCATGGGGTGGTGGTGAAAGTGCTCCTGAAGCTCGTGGTATATCTCTGCGTGAATCCTTGGCTCCTCTCCAGGGTCTTCTACCCTGGCGTTTTATGCCGATTGTGGGCTTCTGGGAGGTATCTGTCAAGCGAAGCTGCTTTATCAGCCTGAGGTGGCTCAAGTGTGGAACTCCACCACATCGCCGTCTTGGGGCTGGTAGTCGCGGGGCACCTGCTGGGCGTCAAACTTGCCCGAGCCCCACACTTGGGCGTACTTGAGGCGGCGCTGGAAGTCCTTGTGGATAGAGGCGGCCACCTCCTCTATGGTGCCCCCCCGGCGAAGGATGACGGGCCGGGTCATATCCGCCGGCTGGCCGGGGGTCTTGGTGTATACCCTGAGGATGTCCAGGGAGTGGAAGATGCGGCGTCTCAGTTCCTCCATTCCCTCTCCGGAGACCGCCGATACGGCTGTTATGGGGAAGCGGCTGCCGTACTCCGCCTCCAGGTAGGTATAAGAATCGGGAGCGCCGGGGAGGTCGGCCTTGGTGCCCACCGCCAGTGCCTCACCGGTCAATACCTCCAGCCGCCGTGCATCCAGATCATCCAGCAATTGCGCCATCTGCGATACGGGTTCCAGGCTGAGG
>JASLQE010000390.1 GCA_030744635.1 Dehalococcoidia bacterium
ATAGTCGCCGTGGGCACCCCACTTGGCCTGCATCACATCCCCGGACATCTCATACACATGGCCGCCACCGGGGCCGGTGCGCTGAATATCGGCAATCACCAGGGGCACCTCAATAGCGGCGGCGTGGCCTATGTGCTCCTGCATCAGGGAGAAGCCGGGGCCGGAGGTGGCCGTCATGGCCTTCATCCCACCCCAGGCGGCCCCGATGATTACCCCTATGGAGGCTATCTCGTCCTCCATCTGGATAAAGACGCCACCGGTCTCTATCATGCGCCGACTGAGGTACTCAGAGACCTCGTTAGCAGGGGTGATGGGATAGCCGCCGAAGAACCGGCACCCTGCGGCAATCGCCCCTTCGGACAGGGCCGCATTCCCCATCATTATGTGGGTGCCAGCAGGATAGGCTCCACGGGAATCGGCCACGGCTAACCCCCCTTCATCCGCTGGGCAATCTCCACACCTTTCTGGAGGGCCTGAAGGTTCAGGCCCAGTACTCCTTGCGGCACCGTGGACTCCACACCCTTTTCAGCGCTCTCCAGCGAAAAGAGGTCGCTGAGGGCTACAAACGCCCCGAACATGACTGTATTGGCTACCACTGCCGAATTAAGCACCTCCCTGGCGGTACTGGTGGCTGGAATGGCGAACACCCGTGTAGTCTCCCGGGGCGACAGCGTTTCCACGGTTACGGGATCATAGAGCAGCAGGCCCTGGTCACGGACAGCGCCGGAGAAGGTGGTCGCCGCCTCCTGGGAGAAGATGATAGCGATATCCAGTTTGGTGCAACGCGGGTAGTCAACCTCCTCATCATCCACCACCACATCCGCCCAGGAGCTGCCACCCCGTGCCTCACCCCCGTACGCTACAGTCTCGGTGGCGTACTTACCCGCACCGTAAGCGGTGAAGGCGATGAGGCGGCCCAGTGTTACAACTCCCTGACCGCCGAACCCGGCTATCTTTATCTCTATACGAGCCATTTCCTACTTTAAGGGCTAAATGTTAGCATTTTTCTTTAGGGATGGCAAACGCCCTCTAAAGGTAACCGGGTACCTTCTTTCATCTCGGCCTTTATACCGACCAAAGTACGGTCCAAGGTGAGGCTTGTCAAGTCTGCCGGTGAGCCGTAGTAAACGCAGTAATGCCCGGTGAGCTTTATGTAAGGAGTGTGATAACGCTCGGCTGCCAGCCGCCCACTTGCTAACGGTAAAAGGGTATGCCATAAATAGACACAGGGAAGGAGGTGAGGGCCATGTGGCTGGTAAACCGGCCCCGCATCGCTGTGATAGAGCTCTACGGTATGATAGGCGGCGGAGCCCGCATGGGAAACATGCTTAGGCTGGTGGATGCCGTCCGGGACAGCCGTCGTGCTCAGGCGGTGGTGCTGGATATAGACTCCCCCGGCGGACTGGCCACCACCTCGCAGCATCTGTACCTGACCATCGCCAAGCTGGCCGCCAGGAAACCGGTGGTGGCCTTTATTCGTGGCACCGGTGCCTCTGGCGCCTACATGGCGGCCTGCACTGCGACGAAAGTCATCGCCCTGCCCACCGCCCTTGTAGGCTCTATAGGGGTGGTCTCCGTCCGCCCCGTGGTGCCTCAGCTTCTGGAAAGGCTGGGGGTCCAGTTCCATGTTGCCAAAGGCGGCCGTCTCAAGGACATGGGGACCTTCTGGCGGGAGCCTACCCCCGAAGAACAGGAGAAGGAGGAAGCCCTGGTGGACACCTACTATCAGGACTTTATAGATACCGTGGCCAAGGGCCGTAATATGGAGCGCCAACGGGTGGAGGAGCTGGCCACGGGCGAGGTGTTCCCCGCCGTTAAAGCCAGAGAGGCCGGGCTGGTAGATGAACTGGGGGACCTGGACACAACGGTAGAAACAGCCGCCTCACTGGGCGGAGTAACACCCCGGACCTATAGCCTGCGCCGCCGCCGTCCCTTACTGGAACGCCTGCTCGCCCCTCAGGCGGCATCCCTGGGAGAGGCCTTGCTGCTGCAGGCGGAGGACCTACTGTCCCGCCGTATCTATTTTCAGTGAGGCACAGCCGCTGAGCGCATGGCCACGGTGGAGTGGGCCAGTGCGCCACCGGCCCGAATGGCTATAGCCACAAAGATGGCCTCGGCGACCTCCTCGTCAGTGGCCCCTATCTTGCGCGCCCGTTGGGTGTGGCCGTCAATGCAATAGGGGCACTGGGTGATATGGGCGCAGGCCAGGGCAATGAGCTCTTTAGTCTTGGCCGGTAGCGCGCCCTCGGCATATGCCTTGCCGTTGAAGTCCCTGAAGGCCTGGTAAAGTTCAGGTTTAGCCTGCTTGAGCAGGTCCATACGCTTGGCGCCTTCCACATCGTAGTAGAACTCCGTCATCGCTCCTCCTTTGTCTCTTCGGAAATAGCTTTACGCTTATTGGGGACAATGTTCAAATGTCATTCTCTCCGAAGGACTCTCCGTCTTGCGGAGTCCGATACTTCGTTCGGACCGGACTCCTTCGGAGAGCACCACGAAGAATCTAATTGGTCAAGCGAATTGTAGCAATCAATCGCGGGCCAATGGCGAGCGCCCCTGAACAGGAGTCCGGTACCAGGGGGCTGGCTCAGCCCCCTGCGGTCCTGGCTGCGGCCCGCACCGTGTTCACCAGCAGCATTGTCACCGTCATGGGCCCCACACCCCCCGGCACCGGAGTGATGGCCTTGGCCTTCTCCTTCACCGCCTCAAAGTCCACATCCCCCACTAGGCGGAAGCCGCTCTTCTTGGTACCGTCCGGGATTCGGTTCACCCCCACATCTAT
>JASLQE010000391.1 GCA_030744635.1 Dehalococcoidia bacterium
AGTAGTCCATCCACTTCAAGCGTCGCCTGGCCTGCTGAGACAGCTCCGGGACCCTGGCCAGGCGCCTCGTTCCCCGAAGCCTTCCACTGACGATATGCATGACACCAGTATAGTGTCACTCATGTTTCTGGACGAGAGCAGGTGAGAGTGACTTGCTGGATAGGGCTGGCACCGGCCATATGCTATAATCCTGGTATGGAAAGGCTGGTCTCTGCCAAGGGCGGCACCGAGGACATCTCTCTGGACACCACGCTGCGGCCCCGGCGACTCAGTGAGTTTATCGGACAGGACAAGGTTAAGGAGACCGTGTCCATCGCTATGGACGCCGCCCGGGGGCGGGGCGAGCCCCTGGACCACTTGCTCCTCTACGGCCCCCCCGGCCTGGGCAAGACCACCTTGGGCCACATAGTGGCCGCCGAGATGGGGGTGGACATAAGGGTCACCTCCGGCCCCGCCATTGAGCGCCCTGGAGACCTGGCAGCCATCATAACCACCCTCCAGAGGGGGGATGTGCTCTTTATAGATGAGATACACCGCTTGGGCAAACCGGCCCAGGAGCGGCTTTATTCGGCCATGGAGGAGTTCGTCTTGGACCTCACATTGGGCAAAGGGCCGGGGGCGCGGGAGATACGCCTCCCCCTACCGCCCTTCACTCTGGTGGGGGCCACCACCCGCTTCGCCCTGCTGAGCGCCCCGCTAAGAGACCGCTTCGGTGCTGTATACCGGCTGGACTTCTATGACCTGGCGGCCATGGACGACATCGTGCGCCGCTCGGCGGCGGTGCTCAAGGTGGAGGCCGAGTCGAATGGGCTATCGGAGATAGCCCGCCGCTCCCGGGGCACACCCCGTGTGGCCAACCGCCTGCTGAAACGGGTGCGTGATTTCGCCCAAGTCAGGGCCGATGGGGTGATAACCAGGGATGTGGCCGTGGTGGCCCTGCTGCAACTTGAGGTGGACGCCTCCGGTTTGGACGAGATAGACCACCGGGTGCTGCGTGCCATCATTGAGAAGTTCAACGGCGGTCCGGTGGGACTGGATACCATCGCCGCCGCCATCAGCGAGGAGCCGGACACCATCATGGACATCTACGAGCCTTACCTGCTCCAGCTTGGCTTCCTGGAGCGCACCCCCCGGGGCCGTGCGGTCACCCACCTGGCCTATGAGCACCTGGGACTTTCATACAAGAAAGGGCAGCAGGGCAGTCTGCTGTAGTATCGTTGTGGCTAACCTACTGCTTCATACCTGCTGCGGCCCATGCGCTACCTATTCCGTGGAGGAATGGCGCAGGAAGGGGCTGGAGGTGGCCGCCCTGTGGTACAACCCCAACATACACCCCTGGCATGAGTTCATACTGCGCCGGGAGGGGATGGTAGACCTGGCCCGTAGCCTCGAGTTGCCTCTGGACATACAGGAGGGACAGGTGACCGACTATTTCCGCCGGGTGGGCCGGGACCGTGTGGGCCGGTGCGCCCATTGCTTCTCCCTGCGGCTGGGGGAGACGGCCCGGGCCGCCCGGGAGTGGGGCCTTGACGCCTTTTCCACCACCCTGCTAATCAGCCCCTATCAGAAGCACGAACTGCTTCAAGAAGTGGCTGAAGAGGTCTCCCGTAGATACAAGGTGCGTTTCCTGTACCGGGACCTGCGCCCCGGATATCAGCGGAGCCGCCAGCTTGCCCGGCAGCACGGGCTTTATCGGCAGAAGCACTGTGGCTGTATCTACAGCCTGCGGGAGAGACTATCCGGTATGCAGGTCCGTGACGACGGCACCCCGGTAGTAGCTCGTAAAGTAGCTCCTCGATAGACAGGATGATCCGGTTCCTCAGGTGTGCCATTGTCCTTGTGGACTGGCCCGTGTCAAGGCCTATCCCCCGGATACCAGACATCACCAGGAGCTATCCACACTGGAGCAGGAGGCCAGGAAGGCGGGGCTTGGGATGTGCGCACCTTAGCCCACCAACCCCAGGGGGTTCACCGCCCCGGCTGCTGCCTCTCCTGGTGATGGCGCTCAGGGCGGGCCTTGAGGAGCTCTAGGGCCTGCTGGTAATCATCCAGCGCCTTCTGCAACACACGGTGGGCCTGTGGCGACGGCTCCCGTGGATGCCGCTTCAACCTAGGAGGTGCCTTGGCCGGTTGGGGGGAGGGGGCCGCTACGGGCACCGGGGCACTGGCAGCGCGGGGTGCAGGCACGGCAACGGGCGATGGCGCTTTGCCGAGCGCAGCTTCCTCCCTCGGGGCCATGGGGGCCGTGGGGGCAGCACTTTCTATCCTGTCCACCGCCTTGGCCGGCAAGGGCGCAGCCACTACCTTCCCTCCCTGTAATCTGTCTCGGTGGCGGGCCAGGTTGCGTTCCATAACAGCGATGACCACCCGGCCGTCACCCCCCCGCTGCTCTATGTCAATAGCCAGGTCGGCCGCTTTTTTTAACTTTTCATCCGCTCGCGGAGCCTCTCCGCCACCTGTGCCTTGCCCTTGCCCTCCAGGATTTCAATCTCCTTTAGGCGGTTATCGCTGTGGCGCACCAGGGTGTGGGCCTGGCTCACGGGTGAGGTGGATAAGGCCAGCTGTATCCTCTCCACTGCCATCTTGAGAGGGTACAGGGTCTCCTCGGGCACGCTCTGGAAGGAGGCCATCACGGTGCCACTGCTGACAATCACGGCGATTACCAGTGAGACCAATGCCAGTGCCCAGCCCCTTATGGGAAACAGACGCCGGGGGCGCTTCCGGCGGGCGGCCAGGGTTGTCAGCATATCCTGTCTGCCGGCCGAACGGGCCGTGGGGGAGGGTTTGGGTATGACCATGGCCCGCTGTCCGGATACCGCCGTACGTAGCAGAGGTTCAAGCTCCGCGGCCTGCTCCAAGTACCTGCGGCTAGAAGCCACCCGCCGGTGGTAGTCCACCATCAGGTTGTGGGCTATGCGGAAGAGCCATGCTGAGAGTGGTACTCCCTTCCACTTGAAGGACCCCATGGACCTAGGGCCTTTAGGAATATCCGAGAGCTCAGGTTCTGTGCCTCCTCACGACTTCCGGTCTTGAAGAAGATAAACCTATAGATACGGTCGTAGAACTCCTCATATATTTCAGTCCAGGCATGTGACTCCCACTGGCGGGCCCTGGATATCAAGTCCGGTTCCAACAATGCTCGTACCTCGATTAATGGAGTTGCCCAAGCCATTCTAATATAAAACGCACGGGGAGGGAATATGGTTAGGGTTGGCTGCCTGTGCTAAAATCAAATCCAACTGGAAAACTATGACAGCCTTCAGTGTCCGACCCATGCATATAGAAGACCTCCCTCAGGCGGTGGAGATTGAGCGAGAGGCTTTCCCCACCCAGTGGCCGCCTACGCCTTTCAAGCGGGAGCTGGATAACAAGATGGCGCACTATCTGGTGGCATGGCAGGAGGGACACCGGTGGGAGGCCCCCCCCCGCCGAGGGGTACCGCTGCTGCTGAGCAGAATCGGACATATGCTGGGCTGGGGCCGGTTGAGGGCCCGGCACGACCACAACGACCAACCTTTTATCGTGGGGGTGGTGGGCTTTTGGCTCCTGTATGACGAGGTGCATATAACCACTATTGCGGTAAGGGTAAACCACCGGCGACTGGGGTTGGGCGAGATGCTGCTGCATGCCAGCATAGAGATGGCTGTGGCCCTGCGGGCAAGGGTAGTGACCCTGGAGGTCAGGGCAACCAATTCCGGTGCCCAGGCCCTGTACCAGAAGTACGGCTTGCATCAGGCCGGAGTAAGGCGGGGTTACTACACCGATAACAACGAGGACGCCCTTATCATGACCACCGATTCTTTAGAGTCTGCGTCTTTCAGGGAGGGTTTCCAGCGTCTAAAGCAGAACCTTATCAAGCGCATGCATGCCGCACCGTCTTCGGAGAACTGGCCGCTGTCCTGAGGCTGCTGGCCCTCCCCCCAATATCCCCGGTGAAAGCGGGTACTACCCGCGGCTTTCCAGCAGGTCAAAGAAGCCCTCCAGCTTGTCTTTCAGTTCGTCATCGGACACAAAGGTGGGGTCACAGTTGTCCATGTCCACCACCGCGGTCGGTAGCTCGGAGTTGTCCCTCAGGGAGTCCTTCAGAGTGCGTATGGCGGCACAGCCCTGGCGGCAGCCGGTGCCGGCCCAGTATATGGCCCCGTCCGCCTTCTGCGTCTCGGCATCCTTCAGTACGGCCTGCTTCAGGCCCGTTTCCAGCGGCCCGGCAAGCTGGCGTCCGGTGGGGTTGGCCAGGGCCTTGCTGGCCAGGGTAAGCATCGGCTGGTTAAAGTCCCAACTCACATCCCCCCAGTGGGAGCTGTGAGGCTCACTCACAATCATGGCCCCCCGTTCCCTCTCCATCCAGTCCAGTATCTTCCAGTTATAGGCGGGTGGAGCGAATATGGATATCAGGCGAAAATTCTCCGGGCACCCGTTGCCCTTTCCTGCGTCAACGACGGCCTCGATTTCATCCCGGACTAGGGTCATGTAGTCCAGACCCTCCTGGGTGCCCATAAAGTTACGCATAATGGATGAGATTTGCTGGGGCTTGCGGTTGACCACCGGGGAAGGGACGGAGGCACGCAGCCTGTAAATCTCCCTGTGCAACTCCACCATCTGCTGGGAGAGGCGCAGTGTCTCCACAAGGCTGTCCGGGTCCAGCTTACGGCCGCTGGTCTCCTCCAGGAAAGCCACCATATCTTCCAGCTCTTGAGCGAAATATTCTACATCCCTCTCTCCCAGGTAATAGGGGCCGTCCAGGAAGTAGTTTGGTATTTTCATCGCCTGGACCATAGGGGTCACTGATTTCATATTGTTATCGCAAGGCTGGTTGCTGGACACCACTGCGGCGGGGCGCGGCCCCCAACCGTTGCCGAAGGCAGCGATGATGCAGCGGTGGACGGAGCATATCTCCGGGGCATACCCCATGGCCTTGGCCTGGCTGAAGGTCTCCTCAAAGCTTTTTCTGGTGATAGCCATGGTGACTGCGGCACCCTCCAGGAACATGGGCACCATATCCATGGCGGTAATTGCCTCGGTGGGGACCTGCGAGGTATAGGCAACCACCTGTTTGCCCGTCTCTTTAGCCTCGATGACCCTGCGGTAATAGACCCCCATTAGCTCATAGTACCTTGCATCGCTCTCCGCACCGGGGCGGGAGCGGCGGTGCTTGGCGATTGACTCCAGAGCCTCCACCATGTCCAGGAACCGGTCCGGCGTTGCTGTCTCTACCTGCATTGTGGTCACCTCGCTATTTTACGGCCTATTATACACCATTCAGCATAAACATGGCGAGCCGCTGGGGCAACCTTGACACCTGAGACTACAGGGATGTAGAGTGTCCCTGTCAAAGAAAGGGGGCCACTGCATGTCTGAACTCTTGTTGGTGGAGAGGCAGGACTATATCTGTACTCTTACCATGAACCGTCCCGAAAAGCTCAACTCGGTTAACCCAGAGCTGATGGCGCTGATTCAAAAGACGCTCAACTCAATTCGGGACGACCCCGATGTGAGGGTGGTCATCCTGCGGGGTATGGGTGAAAAGGCCTTTTCCTCCGGGTTTGATATCGGCCGCATTGGGAAGAATGCGCTGCCCGGTGAAGGCTCCGAGCACGATTTTTACAATGCCGCTGAAAGCATCTTGGACTTCCCGGTGCCGGTTATAGCGATGATTCACGGCATCTGCATGGGGGGAGGGTTGGAGGTTGCCCTTAGCTGTGATATGCGTATCGCCGCCGAGGATGCCCGGCTATGCATTCCCCCCGCCAAGCTGGGACTGGTATACCGCCCCGAGGGCATAATGAAGTTCATCAACGCCGTCGGTGCGGCCCACACTAGGGAGATGTTCTTCACCGCCCGGGTGTATGATGCCTCCCGCTCTTATCAGATGGGCCTGCTGGACTATGTGCTGCCAAAGGCGGAGCTGGAGTCCTTTACTTACACTCTGGCGGGAGAGATAACCCAGAATGCCCCCCTGTCAGTGCGGGGCATCAAAAAGGTAATCAGCATCTCCCTCTCCCATCAGACGCTGGGCAAAGAAGCCAGGGATGTCACCAAAGCCATCATGCGCCATGCCGCCCAGAGCGAGGATATCAAGGAGGGCACCCGGGCC
>JASLQE010000392.1 GCA_030744635.1 Dehalococcoidia bacterium
CCTGCGGCCCCTCCTGGAGGCCCTACCCCCTGCTTGAGGTAGGGCAGCGGTGGCTGAACGGCTTGGGGGGCCACAGGGGTCGTTTAGCAAACCTATTTCTTCCCACCCACCCGCCTAGTTTTATATCTGTGGGGGACACCCCTCCGATAGGGTTCCACCCATCGGAGTCCGATGAGTAAAGCATCATCGGACCACACCCCCACCAAAGGGGTTATGCCCCTTTGGAATCCCCGTTTACGAACCAACTAAGGGGGCCCTGCCCAGGCCCTGGGAGGCGGTTCCCTGCCCATCCCTCTAATCTGATAGACTTGAGCCGTGAAACCGAAGG
This sequence comes from Dehalococcoidia bacterium, assembly GCA_030744635.1. Classification (GTDB taxonomy): domain Bacteria; phylum Chloroflexota; class Dehalococcoidia; order JACVQG01; family JAHKAY01; genus JASLQE01. Next base: position 329 of record JASLQE010000392.1, read on the forward strand.
AGATATCCCGGGAGATGTTGCAGCGCAGGGCCTCCCGCTGGCACAACCCGGACGCCAGTGGGAGGACATATTACCTGTCCCCCGGGCAGTCCCCGCCCAGGGAGGCGAAGCTACCCGAAGACATACTGGCGGCGGTGAACGGCTCCGAGACCGGGGCCGTCCTGTTCTGGAGCCTGGCGGAGTCCTACCTGGTCCTGCCACCGTTTTCGGTGGAGGCCGCTGCTACCTACAGTGGTTGGAACACCGGCCCCTTACACAGCCTGCTCTACAGGCCGCGGTCTGCGCTGGTTCTGCTGCTGCGTTTGGGTCGCTATTCCATGGGGGTGTTCGAGGGCGACAGGCTGGTGCAGTCCAAAACGGGGACCCGTTTCGTGAAAGGGAGGCACCGCAAGGGCGGCAGCTCGTCGGCACGGTTCGCCCGGCACCGGGAGGGACAGGCCCGGGCACTATTTGATAAGGCCTGTGAGCTTCTGGGGGAACAGGTTGAGTCGTATCCGGGGCGTCCGGACCACTTTTTCCTAGGCGGAGACCGCCTGACCCTGGTGGCTTTTGAGAAGCGGTGCCCTTACCTGGAGCGCCTCAGTAGCATCCGGCTACACCGCATCCTGAGGGTAGGGGAGCCTTCGCTTAAGGTGCTACAGGCCGTCCCTCGAGAAATATATATGAGCCACCTCTACTCATTCGGCCCGGAGGCGGGAGGGTTTCCGGCCCGAGGGTAAGATGTGCGGTAAGATGGTGGCGGACCTCGGGTAAATGACCTGCCTTTGCATGTTGCTGCCCGGCACTTTACAATCCCTATTAGATATGGAGTCCCGAAGCCTAAACAAGGAGGTCCTATGAGCCGGGTCCATCCTCTCGCTATACTGGGTATAATCATGTTACTGGTGGTGGCGAGCTGTGCCCGGTCCACCCCTGTGCTGCCGCCTACCGGCCCCACTGCAACCCCGGCTGCCTTACCGGCTCCTACAATCGCTCCCACCCGCACATCCACGCCAACGCCCACACCCAGGCCGTTACGCCAGCCGTTGGGCACTTACATTTCCGGAAGCTCAGCGGGGGACGCTGAGACCCTAAACTATATTTTGGCTGCGGACAGCGCCTCTTTCTCATATGCGGGTAGGGTACTGGACTCCCTGGGTGGGTATGATAACGAGTTCAACCTGGTACTGTTGCACCTGGCCAGACCCGTAGAGGTCTCCCCAGATGGCCTGGTCTATACCATCACCATCCGGGACGACCTGGAATGGACGGGCGGCATTCCGGTCACCTCCGAGGACTATGTCTACACCCTTAACAACCTCATGTTTGCGGACTGGCTGAACTACAACTACAAGGGTGACTGGCGGG
>JASLQE010000393.1 GCA_030744635.1 Dehalococcoidia bacterium
CCACCCTGCGGCAGATGCGGGACGACAAGAAGTTCATCTGCGGGGAGGATATCTCCGGCGACATACCGATGTTCATCGGCGCTGCCGCCAACCCTTATGCCGACCCCTTTGAGTTTCGGGTTACCCGGTTGGCCAAGAAGGTAAATGCTGGGGCGGACTTCATCCAGACCCAGGCGGTCTACGATATCGACAAGTTCGCCCGCTATATGGAGTTGGTGCGGGGCATGGGGCTGGACAAGCGCACCCATATACTGGCCGGTATTATCCCCGTGCGGGCCTCGGGCATGGCCCGCTACATGAAGAACTTTGTGCCCGGCGTAGCCGTCCCCCAGTCTTTGATAGACCGCATGAAGGCCGCAGAGGATAAGGGGGGCGAAGACAAAAAGCAGCGGGCCGAGTACGGGCGCGAGGAGGGTATCAACATCTCCCTGACGCTTATGGAGCAGGTAAGGCAGATACCCGGCGTCCACGGAATTCACATCATGGCAGTAAACTGGGAGGAGATAGTACCTGTGCTGGTGGAGAGGGCCGGCCTCTACCCCCGGCCACAGGTATAATGAATCCGGTAGGAGGAGTGCTTTGACACAGCCATCACAGGAGGCCCAGGAAGAGTTCATCGCCCCCATGACCGAAGGGGTAATCAACGAGACCACTCTGGAGGCGTTCCGCCGCCGGGTGGGCAGCGACCTGCACATCAGCAATATCTTCAACACCCAGGCCAACAAGGATGCCATCCGCAAGTTCGCCGACGGCATAGGGGACACCAACCCGCTGTGGCGGGACGATGAGTACGCCGCAGACACCCGGTACGGGGCTATAGTAGCGCCGCCCAACTGGTACTATAGTGTATATCCCACCTGGGTCAGTCAGGGACTTCCAGGCGTCCATGCGTTCCACTCCGGAAACGACTGGGAGTTCTACAAGCCGATACGGCTGGATGATGTTATCCGTCCGGTGGCCACCTTCACCGGTTTCGATGTCAAGGACAGCAAGTTCGCCGGTAAGATGGTGATGGAGTACCAGAAAGCCGAGTTCTTCAACCAGAAAGACGAGCTTTTGGCCAAGACGGACCTTTGGCTGGTCAGGACGGAGAGGAAGGCGGCCCGGGACACCGGGAAGTACCATCACATTGAGCTGCCGCACCCATGGACGGATGAGGAGCTGGAGCGCATTGAGGAGGCCTGTGTATCCGAAGAGCCCCGGGGCTCCAAGACCCGTTTCTGGGAGGATGTGGAGGTGGGTGAGGAGGTCCCGACCGTGATAAAGGGCCCTCTGGGCGTTACCGATATGATAGCCTACTGCGCCGGGGCGGCCCCGGTACAGCTTCTGGCCCACGGTGTGGGGCTGCGCCTCTATCGCCGCCATCCCGCTTGGGCCTTCCGCGACCCTAACACCAACGCATTGGAGCCAATCTACGGGGTGCACTACAACAAAGCGGCTGCCAAGGCCGCCGGGCTGCCCTTTCCCTACGATGTGGGCGCTCAGCGCCACTGCTGGATTATCCATCTGCTTACCAACTGGATGGGTGACGATGGCTGGCTGAAGAAAAACTATGCCGAGTACCGCAAATTCGTATATCTGTCGGATGCTGTGTGGATTAGCGGCAAGGTCACCGGCAAGCATATCGATGATGACGGTGAGCACTGCGTGGATATTGAGCACCATGCCATGAACCAGAGGGGTGAGGACACCGCCCCCGGCCACTCCACCGTGGTGCTACCCAGCAGGGATAAGGGTGTGTGGCCGCTGGACAGGCGCCTGTAGGCTGCGATAGCGGAGGTGTGGCCTCCCCCGTAGCTCCTTTATAATACAAACCACCATTTAGTGGCGGCCAGCACCTGCTGGCCGCCACTTGTTTACATCGCCACCCGATTGCACTGATCGGCGCCCTTTTGTCCTTGGGCGAGTCCCTTCGCTATGCTCTCCCTCCCGCCTGGATACGGTGATTAGGGTTGGGTTGGGCTTGCACAAGGGCACAAACCCAAGTACTCCTAACTATGTTACAATAGTACTCTACGGTATGTGCTATCGGATATTATGTAGGGTATATTATGACATTGCGCACTAGGGTACTGATAGTGGATGGAAACCTCATTTTCCGCCAGGCGCTCTCCCGGGGGCTGGACTTAGAGGCGGGTATAGAGGTGGTGGGCGACACAGGCGACAAGGAACAGGCCCTGTACCTGTTGCGGCTGATGTCGCCCCATGTGGTCATTCTGGACGGTGATGCCGGCGCGGGCGCAATGGAAACGGCAGTCAGGATTAGGCGCTTCGCCCCAGGCGTATCCACCGTGTTGCTGACCTCAAGCCTTCGGGACGAGGACCTTTATATGGCCATACGGGCCGGAGTCGCCGCGTATCTCCGCAAGTCCCTTGGCATGCAGGATATGGTGAACGCCATCGGCAGCGTTACTCGCGGCGAACGGCCTATAACGGAGTGGCTCCGCACACGGCCCAAAGTGGCTTCCCTGGTGTTGGAGCAGTTCCAGGACTTCTCCATGGACGCTGTAGGTGAGAGGGCAAGAAATACTGTCACGCTTTCCGACAGGGAGCTGGAAATACTGGGCTATATTGCCCAGGGCAACCCCAACAGGAGGATTGCCAACCTCCTGGGAATCAAAGAGCAGAGCATCAAGAACTATGTGACCACTATTCTGCATAAGCTATCGGCCAACGACCGCACCCATGCCGTGTCCATTGCCCTTAAACGAGGGTGGATAGAGTCCGACTGACCCCATCCGGAAGCTGCCTTGGAATAGCCTGCTGCCCGGCGGCACTTATTCGAGGGAATGGGCAGGGGAACAGGCAGGGGAGTGGGCGTAGCCCCTGTTAGCCGATATCCCCCTGCTCCTTCAGATTAGCGATTTCTTCCCATGACATGTCCAGCAGGTCCAGCAGTACCTCTTCGGTGTGCTGGCCCAACTCCGGGGCCTCGCACTGGATGCCTATCGGGGTCTTGCTGAACTTGGCGGGCATACCCACCATCTTGACCGTGCCCAGCGCCGGATGGTCGTATTTTGTTATGTAGTCGTTCGCCAGAGCCTGCGGGTCCTCGGCCACATCAGAGTAGTCATAGATGGGTGAATGGGCGAACTCGGCACCCTTATCTTTGAAGTACGGCAGCCATTCGTCCCGGGAGCGTGTGGCGAATGCCTTGGACACCGCATCGTTGCACTCGACAAAGTTCTCCCGGCGGTTCAAAGCGGTTGCGAAGCGCGGGTCTTCCTCCATGTGCTCCAGGCCCATGATGCGACAGAACTGTCCCCAGAAACGGTCGGACTGGGGCTCGGCCAGCATAATCCATTTGTTATCGGCACAGCGGTAGTGGTTGGCCATGGGATTGCGCGCCCGCTGCCGGGAGTGGCGGGAATAGGAGCGGTGGCGCAGGAGGTTCATATTCATGCCGATTCCCTGCATATGTATGGCGCTGCCCAGCAGGGAGACCTCAATCTCCTGTCCGATTCCTTGCCGTTCCCTGGCAACCAGGGCGGCCAGCAGGGAGTAGGCCAGCATGGTGGCCCCGACCTGATCACAGGGGGCAGATACTGTCTGGTAAGGTTCGTTCTGGTCCCGGTCACCCACCGACCACATCAGTCCGGAACGGGCCTGGCCTATGGTATCAAAGGCCCGTTCGTTGTTCACAGGCCCTTCCAGCCCATAACCGCTGTTTATGGCGTAGATTAGCTTGGGGTTGTACTTTGACAGCGTTTCATAGTCCA
>JASLQE010000394.1 GCA_030744635.1 Dehalococcoidia bacterium
GGCGGCTCCAGGAGGGGATGGTAGCCACGGCCCACCGGGGTGGGCTGAGGCTTATGGGACCAAACACCCAGGGCACCATAAACCTGGATGCCGGCCTTCCCCTGCTGTCGATTCCGTTCTCACCACGGTTCTCCCGGCCCGGGCCTATCTCTTTCGCCGCTCAAAGCGCCCTCTTCCCCTGGGAGTTCTTTCTAAATCATCCTCATGTGGGTATCAGCAAGATGATAGACCTGGGCAACATGTGTGATGTTGACCATGCCGACTGCGTGGATTATCTGGTGGAGGATGACAGTACACGGGTCATAGTGCTGCATATTGAAGGGGTATCGCGCGGTGGGCGCTTGATGGAGGCCTGCCGCCGGGCCACTCGGCGGAAACCGGTCATCGCCCTCAAGGCGGGACGCACCGCCACCGGTATGAGAGCCGTGGAGTCACATACGGGGTCCCTGGCGGGGAGGGACGAGGTGTATGAGACGGCTTTTCACCAGGCCGGGGTGTTCCGAGCCTACGATATGGATGATATGTGTGATTACATCCTGGCCCTGGGCTGCCTGCCGCCGGTGAAGGGGCGGCGAGTGGGCATTCTCACCACAACCGGGGCCGGGGGCACTATGGCCGCTGATGCCTGCCACCACTTTGGACTGGAGGTGCCTTCCCTGGCCCCTTCAACCATAAAGTGCATCCGGGAGGCTTTACCTGGCCTGGTATCCATACACAACCCGGTGGATGTGTGGCAGATGCTGGATATGCCCCGTCTGCTCCCAGGCTACGTCGCCGCCCTCAATGCCCTCAGCGATGACCCCGGTGTGGATGCCTTGATGCTGGTGACCCATGCCTTTCCCGATTCTCCGTTTGACACTACGGATATCCTACGAGACTACTGTGCCGCGGGTGTTCCCAAGCCGACCTCCGTGTGGGCCATAGGCAGTCCGGAGCGACTGCAGGACCTTTCCAAGCTTTCGGCTCAGGGCCTACCCTACTTCCCGACCATCGCTCGGGCCGTACGTGCTCTGGAGGTGTCTTGTGCCTACCAACGGCGCGGTTAGCCAGGCGCCGGTGTCACTGCCAGGGGGCACAAAGAAAGAGCAAGAGACCCATTGCTGAGTCCCTTGCTATGCGGGGCTTCCCAGGGCTCAGATTAACAGCAATCGGAGCAGCAAACCTCCTCCGCTGGGAGGCAGATGTTGTGGCAGTGCGTTACCAGACGGCCACGGACATATGCCGTCTCGCAAACCCGCTCCAACTCTCGGCAGGGGTCAATCAGGTCCATGCAACCACAGCCATAAAGATAGGACATTTTACCCCTCCTGTATATATTTGAAATCAAATGACCGGATTAGCTAAAAGCTAATGCGTA
>JASLQE010000395.1 GCA_030744635.1 Dehalococcoidia bacterium
TGTTCGGTTCAACAAGTGTCCCATTTCGCTGATTGACAACATCTATCAGTTCGTTCTCCTCACTACCTCCGGTAACGCTATCAAGGTAACTCCGCCATGCCTTTATCTTATGTTATTCTGCACCCCTTATGTAGTTGGATAGAAAAACTATGGCGACACGCGGTGGCGCTCCAGCACTTTGCGGGCTATTATCAGGCGCTGGATTTCGTTGGTGCCCTCGCCGATGACCATTAAGGGAGCGTCCCGATAAAAACGCTCAATGGGGAGGTCTTTGGTGAAGCCGTAGCCCCCATGAATCCGCATAGCCTCCATGGTGCCGCTAAGGGAGGTCTCGCTGGCGAACAGCTTGGCCATGGCCGCTTCCAGGCCGCAGGGCTCGCCCATGTCTTTGCGGGTGGCAGCGGTGTGGGTCAGCAGCCTGGCGGCCTCCAGGTTTACGGCCATATCGGCCAGCCTTATCTGGATGGACTGGTGCTGCGCAATAGGCTTGCCGAAGGTGTGCCGTTGCTGGGCATAGCGGAGTGAGGCCTCATGGGCGGCCCGGGCCACCCCCACAGCACGGGCGGCCACATTAATGCGGCCCACCTCCAACCCGTCCATCACCTGGCTGAACCCCCGGCCCTCCTTGCCCCCCACTAGGGTGGCAGCCGCCACGGGCATCTCCTCCAGGAATATCTGGCAGGTGTCAATACTGCGGTAACCCACCTTATCTGCGTCTGCGCCTACCACAAAGCCAGGCCCCTTCTCCACTATAAAACAGCTCAGGCCGCGGTGGGCGGGGGTGGCGCTGGGGTTGGTCCGGGCCAGAAGGGCGAAGGTATTTCCGTTGCGGCCATTGGTGAGAAACATCTTGCTGCCGGCCAGGACATAGTGGTCGCCCTGACGGGTGGCGCTGGTGCGTATGGCCTGGACATCGCTGCCGGTATCAGGTTCGGTCAGGGCCAAGCCCCCCCGCTTCTCCCCCCGGGCCATGGCCGGCAGCAGGCCTCGTTTCTGCTCCGGGGTGCCGTGGTTCATCACGATGTAGGCCATGATAAGGTGGGTGTTGAACAGGCCCACCAGGCTCATCCAGCCGGCTGCCACCTCCTCCACTACCAGGGCGTATGTGGCAAAGCCCATTCCCAGGCCGCCGTACTCCTGGGGGATGATGCAGCCGAACAGGCCCATCTCTTTGAACCTGTCCACCAGTGCCCAGGGGTACTCGTTGCGGGCCTCCAGGGCTGATGCCACGGGGACTACCTCTTTGGACACGAACTCCCTGATGGTGGCCACTGTCATCTTCTGCTCTTCAGATATAAAGGGGTACACTACTACCACTCCTTGTTTTGCTAAGATTTAGGCTCGTTTAGAAACGACCGTGGTTTATGGGTTTCTAATAGGGCAGATACGAGCTATGCGGTGATTACGTTGGCGTAAGTTGGCCTCTTGCAGCTATTAGCTACAAGAGGCCCGGCAGCAGCAGTAGGCCCAACAGCAGAGAGGGGGGAAGGTTGATGTCCCCGGTGCCCCGGTGTGAGTCCAGGGCCGAAGGGTAAAAGCGGGCACATGCCCCGGAAGGCATGCCCTTGGCAGATGTGCTCAACATCGTCCTCATGCTGGCATGAGATTATACAGCAGGTCCGCAAGGGATTCAACTATGAGTTCAGAAGTCACTCATTTTTGCTGGTGGACTGCCCCCACCAAGTGTCCAAACAGTATTGCTTGAGGCGTCCGAAAGGGGGCCCTTATCGGTCCGGGAAACAGGGGATAGGGGGATATTGTGACCGCAGCCCGGCGGATGGACTTGGCGAGTTGCCACGCCAGCGTTATACTTGTAGCTACTTTGGCAGGTTAATACTGAGCAACTGAAAGGGGGACAGCACGGTGACCGCAGGTAAGGTTTTCACCGATGAGGAACTTCGAGACATGGGAACGCAGACGGCTGAGCTTATCCAAGCCGCCATTAACGCTGATGACAAGGAGAAAGCCAAGAGGCTAACCCGCCGGATGTTCAAGGAGTGGTTGTCCATGCATGACCTGTACCGGGACTGGACGACGGCACTCATGAGCTTCATCGGCCGTAGCTTCGGAGATGAGGTCCTTCAAGAAGCCCTTAAAGAGAGCTGCGCTGTATGGATGAAACCGGTGGCGGAGCTATATCAGCAGTGCGACCGGGAGGGAAATCCTCGGCGGAAAGCGGAGCTTTTGGCGGCTGGGTTGCGAGGGCACCTTATGCCGGTAAAGATTGAGGAGGACGAAGAAAAGTTTATCTTTCAGATGGAGCCCTGCGGCAGCGGGGGGCGTCTCATTCAGGAGGGATACTATGGACCCCCCGTAGACTTCCTCAAGATAGAAAAACCGCAGCCCATGACCACTGGGCAAAAGGACATGCCGGTCTACTGCGCCCATGGGCCGGTGCTATCCATGCTGGGCATCGAGTGGGGTGGGGCACCCGTCTTTTTCGAGGAGCCGTCGGATAAGCTGGGTGAAAAAGCCTGCAAATTCTATCTGTACAAGGACCCCAAGGACACTCCGGCGGAGCTCTATGCCAAAGTGGGCAAGGAGAAGAAGAGCTAAGGGAAGGGAAAAAGGACCGGAGCTGGTTTTTGCAAACTAACTACTTTCATGATACTGTACTGGTGACATATAAAGTTCAGGTTGTTTCGTGCTTCTGCGTTTCTCCCGGGTTCCCTGTGAGTATTGGATGGCCCGAACTCAGGCTACGACATAAAAGGGGGCATCCAATGATTCTTAGCGACTAAGCATAAGCGGCTTTTATTATGCTATCACAGCCAATCCCAGCATCCATGAGCAACAGCTATTCTGCACCGCGGGGAGTCTGGCACTAAGGGCGTGGCAGTGATTGCACGAACCAATTGAAGGAGGAACACTGTGAACATATATGTTGGTAATCTGTCTTATGAGATA
>JASLQE010000396.1 GCA_030744635.1 Dehalococcoidia bacterium
CAGGAAAGGTAGCTAAGGAGGAAGTCTCCCTCTCCGGTGCCCCGTAGCTGTGATAGGGATATGCCCCGCTTTTGGGCGACGGAGAAGTAGCAGGAGTGGGCGAAGGGGGAGAACTGGGGGATGGCCCCGCCGGGGTGGCAGTAGGTCTCGTCAATGGGGATACCCTCCAATATCATCTCGTAGTCCTGGAGGGACTGCAGCGGCGGGCCGCAGAGTCCCACATCGTGGCTGCGGGCCTCCACATCGGGGTGGTCGGCGTCGAACATATGGTAGCTGGTGAGCTGGTCCACCTCCATGATGAAGCCGGTCTCCCCGTGGTTCAGGGCGTAGAGGATGCGCTCCCGGGAGTCCTCCGGGGTGCCGTAGCCGGTAAGCTCAAAGATGCGCCACAGCCTCTCCCGGTAGCCGTTGGGGTAGGGGCCGCGGGTGAAGGGGGCCTGGCCGGGGTCGCCGAGGTCACGGTTGTAGTCCAGCCCGGCCACATCCTCCGGACGGTACACCTTCTTGAGCGGTATGCCGGAAAGGGTCTTGAAATCGCTGTTGCCTGACTCCATGTCTTCCCCCTGTCTGATAGCGCTATCTTTTGTTACACGCAGGGAGGTGGTGGGCATCAAATCCGCACATTATCACCCTGTCCGAAGGACTCTCCGCCTTGCGGTCCGAAGGACTCCGGACTCCTTCGGAGAGTATAGCGATGGGTTTCAGATTCTTCGCTTCGCTCAGAATGACATAATCAAACCGCGTTGGCGCCACTGCCATACCTCTCCTCAGCAGCCCAGCTCCCGGGCGATAATCCACTTCTGGATTTCGGTGGTGCCGTCGGCTATGGTGCAGGCCCGAATGTCCCGGTAGTAGCGGGACACAGCGCACTCGTCCATGAACCCGGTGCCACCGTGCACCTGGATGGCCCGGTCGGCCGCTTTCCGGGACGATTCACAGCAGAAGTACTTGGCCATGGAGCTGAGGGTGCGGTCTATGGTACCCTCGTCCACGGCACGGGCCGCCTTGTCCCTCAGCAGCCGGCTTAGCTCGGCCTCCAGGGCCATGTCCACCAGCATCCCCTGGACGAACTGGAACTGGGAGATGGGGCGGCGAAAGGCCACCCGCTCCCGGGCGTAGTTCAGGGACTCCTCCAGGCAGGCGGTGTGCAGGCCCAGGGAGGCGGAGCTGATGTTGATGCGGGCCTCCGCAAACAGCTTTGCCACGGTGTATTGCCGACCTACCCCCCGCTGGCCGACGAGGTTTTCAGCTGGCACCCGGCAGTCCTCAAAGACCATCTCTCTGGTGTCCGAGGAGCGCCACCCCAGCTTCTTATAGGCGGGCATCATGGAATAGCCGGGGGTGCCGGTGGGCACCAGGATGGAGCTGAACTCCTTGGTGGCCCGGTCGGTGAGGGCTACGACTACGGTGCACACATTGTTCTGCAGGCCACCGTTGGTGATGAAGGCCTTGGTCTGGATAAT
>JASLQE010000397.1 GCA_030744635.1 Dehalococcoidia bacterium
GTAATTGGTGGCGTCTCAGACCGGTTGGGTAGCAGGCCCACCTATATAGGGTGCCTGCTATTACAATTGACAGCTCTGTTGGGGTTCATCTGGGTGCAAGATCTCTGGGCCTTCTATGTACTGATGGCGATGTTCGGGTTCTCAGTTGGAGGAAGCACACCGGTATATACCAAGATAGCGGCTGAGCTGTTTGGCCGTGGGGCCACCGGTGCCATTATTGGGCTAGTATCTTTTGCGTGGTCCTTGGGGAGCGCAACCGGACCGTGGCTGGCCGGACGCATGTTTGACACAACCGGCAGCTACAGCCTGGCCTTCGCTGCCGGCGCTGCCTTGGTGGCCTTGGCCCTTGTACTGGTGTTGTTACTGCACCCCCCCCCACAGAACACTGCCGTTACGGGTACACAAGCGCAGGCATAAGCCTAGCTCCTCGGTAGGGCCATCCCATATAGAGGTTCTGGCTGCGCTTCTCCTTGCTCCCTCTCGATCTTTGATATAGGGGACTTGGGGGTGGTATCCCCCCGGAACATAAAACTCGTACGGGCGGGTGGGAGAGAGCCAGGTTGCTACGCGGTCTCTTTGGCCTGCTTTTTCTTGTAACGTTCCCAGGCGAAGACGGCCGCACCTAAGGCCCCACAAATCTGGGGGTCCGGGGCCAGTACCGGATCCAGGCCTATCTTCTCCTTTAGCTTGGACACCATGCCGGTGTTCTTGGAGATGCCGCCGGTGATGGTGAAATCGTTCTCTATGCTCACTCGCTTTAGCAAGTTATGGCACCGGGTGGCGATGGCATCGTGCAGTCCGGCCAGAATATCAGGTTTGGGGGTACCCTTTTTGGCTAGGGCCATGGCCTCGGACTTGGCAAACACGGCACAAATCGTATTGAACGGGAGGCTCTGGGTAGACTTCAGGGCGGTGGGGCCTATCTCCTGTAGCGGTATCTGAAGCACATCCCCAATAACCTCCAGGAAACGGCCAGTGCCACCGGCACACTTGTCGTTCATGATGAACTTGGTGACCACCCCATTCTCGTCAACATTTATGGCCTTGCAGTCCTGCCCACCCATGTCCAGGATGGTACGCACCGAGGGAAAGTAATAGTTGGCACCCTTGGCGTGGCAGGATATTTCCGATACGTTGCCATTGGCAAAGGGCACCAGCACCCGGCCGTACCCGGTCGCTATCACATAGGCCACATCTTTGAGCTCTATACCCAATTTTTTGGCCATATTATCAAACACCATGTTGGCGGTGCCGATGCTGTCCGGGCCGGTATCTCCAATGAAAGAGGTGGCCAGTTTTACGTTTCCGTTGTCGCTCTCTATAATGGCTCCTTTGGCACCGCGGGAGCCGATATCAATACCTACGAAGTACATTGATGCCTCCTATTTGTTGTCCAGGGCGGCGCGGGCCGCTCCGATGGCGGCCACCAACTCAGGCTCATCAGGGACTATTACCGACATCTTAATCTCTTCCCCCAGGGCCTTGGCGAATCCTACATTCCGGCCCACGCCACCGGTAAGGGCGGCGTCTCCCTTGATGCCGATGCGCTTGCCCAGTCCGGTGAGCCGCACAGCCATAGAGCCATGTATGCCGGCAGCGATTTCGTTCTTGGGAGTGGGAGGCACACGGTGCACATGAGAGATGACCTCCTGCTCGGCGAAGATGGCACACATAGTGGACACCTCGGCCCTGTTGTCCGTGGTGGTAGATAGTTTGGCGAAGTCCTCCAAAGACATCATCATCAGCTTGGACATGGACTGCAGGAACACCCCCGTCCCGGAGGCGCAGCGGTCATGGCCCACCGAGTCTTCCACCAGACCCTTGGGGCTCAGGCGTAGCACCGATGAGGTCTCCGCCCCCACATCGAACAAGGTGCGCACCGAAGGTTGCAACAGGTTGATACCCTTGGCCAGGCAGGACATTGTGGTCTTCTGCCCGGTAGCAAAGCTGATGGACTTGCGCCCGGCGCCTGTGGCTACAATGCCGGTCAAGTCCTCCTTTTTTAGCCCCGCCTGCTTCAGTGCCTCCTCCAGTGCCCGCTTGGCGCTGATTTCTACCTCTTCCGAGCTGAGGTCTACGACCTTTCCCAGAATATTTCCGTTATCCATCACCACCACCTTGGTGGTTAGGCTACCTACATCTATTCCAGCTACGGCCATCGGGCTACCTCCTTAGAACTGAAAATCCGGCCATTATAATACATTTTCCTTGCGTTCCGCCAGTACCTCAAAGAAGCTTTCTAGCTTGTCTTTTATGTCATCTTCGGATGTGAAGGATGGGTCCAGCGTGTCCACATCCACTATCACTGTAGGGATGCCCGCCCGGTCCAAGAGGGCATCTTTCACCGGACGCACCATGGCGCACCCCTGTCGGCAGTTAATCATGGCAAAGTATATGGCCCCCTCGGCGTGGTGGCTTATTGCATCGTTGACTGCATCCGGCACCATGGCATCCATCAGTGGGGCATGGAAATGTCGACTGATGGGGATGGCAAAGCAGCGACGGGCCAGGCTCTCCAGTGGGTTGGAGTAGTCCGGCTCCCATGACGCCCAATTAAGGCAATAAGGGCGGGCCACGATGACGGCCCCGAACTCCCGCTCCATCCAGTCCAGCAGCTTCCAGTGGAAGGCGGGTGGTGGATAGAGGGAGATGAGGCGGAGGTTCTCCTGTGGTACCACCCCTTTTCCCACACGCTCGCGGACCTCTTCCAAAGCGAGGTGGGCGAAGTCCACCCCCTGCTGTGTGCCCAGGTAAAGCCAGTTGCACAGGCTGAATATCTGGTCCCCCAGCCGGTTGGGCATAGGGCAGGGCACTTGGCGGCACAGGGCATACATCTCCCGCTGTGCCTGGGCTATCTGGTGGGTGTGAGCCAGGGCCTGGCACAGCCGGTCCTGGTCCAGGTGGTGCCCGGTGGTTATCTCCAGGAACTCCACCATCTCCGCCAGATTGCGGGTGTAGTACTGCACCTCCCGCTCTCCCAAGTAGTAAGGGCGGTCCAAGAAGTAGCCCGGAACATCGTAGGCCTCCTTAAGCAGGGAGCCAGAGTGGTTGATGGAGTCGCATAGCTGTTGGCTCCACACCACCGCCTGGGGGCGCGGCAGCCAACCCTGTACGAACCAGGCTGCCTGCACCCGGTGGGCCGAACACACCTCCGGTGTAAGGCCGAAGCCCTTGGCCACACTGGCCATCTCCTCAAAGTTGCGGAGCACCGTGGGGGATATGATGGAGAAACTCTCCAGGTGCAGCGGCACCAGGTCCATAGCGG
>JASLQE010000398.1 GCA_030744635.1 Dehalococcoidia bacterium
CTGATCTTCGCCGCCGTACAGTCGCTGCTGGTGGTGCTTTTTCTGGTCCTGGTGCTCCAGATATCCTACCAGGGGGTGCTGTGGCACATCTTCCTGCTGGTGCTGGTGCTGGCCACCACATCACTCAATATGGGCATCTTCTTCTCCACCTTCGCCCGCAACGAGTTCCAGGTGATGCAGTTCATCCCGCTGGTGATTGTCCCCCAACTGTTCCTGGGCGGGGTGCTGGTGCCGGTGGAGCAGATGCCAGGCTACCTGCAGGCCGTATCCAGGGTGCTGCCGCTGACATACGCCATCCGGGGCCTGAGGGATATCATGGTGCGGGGAGAGGGGCTGGAGGGGGTAGTTACGGAGTTGGGCATCTTGGCCGGTTTCGCCATAATGATGATGGCCCTGGCCGCCGCCACCGTGCGCCGTTCATCGTAAGAGGGTGAGTCCCCAGAGTTAGCCTTCGCCTTTGCGCGGCCTGCGGTGGCGAGGCCTTTTCTCACCCACCCACGTCCCACCGCCATCCCCGACTCCCATTCCTGCACCCGGGACCCCACCCACGCCAACCACTTCCTCTGCGGTCTCTACGGCAACCTGCGTTGACTGCCATACCTCCAATGCTATCCTGGATAGCCTTGTAGTGGATGAGCCAGTGGTGGAAAGGGTTGCCGGGTGTGGCGCTCGGCCCCCCCATATCTAAATCGGAAAAACTGCTGCTGAGCCAGGACTTTCTCAGCAGCACTCATGGCACGATTGACTGCGCCACCTGCCACGGAGGGCAAAGCCCAGGGGATATGGCCAGCGCCTACGCGGGCCTGGTGAAAGACCCTTCCCTTAACGGAGAGGCCTGCGTTGGTTGCCATGAAGAGATTGTCCAACATTATGCCACCAGCCTGCACAGCACCCTACAGGGGCAGGTGGCCTTGTGGAGGCCCGGTCTCAGCCTGGCATTATGGAGGGGCGACTAGCCGAGGTGAACCAGGTAGATTGTGCCACCTGCCATGCTACTTGCGGCCAGTGCCATATCAGCCGATCCAATGTGGTAAAGGGTGGGCTGCTGGAAGGACATCAGTTCTTAAAGACCTCCTCCATGCATGATGTCTGCGGCCAGTGCCACGGGACGTCCAATGAAGGAGGACTCTACCTCGCTGACTACGGCGTTGGCGATGTGCACTGGATTCAGGGGAAGATGACTTGTGTTGATTGCCACCATGGGGCAAAGCTGCACGGCTCGGGCGTGGCTTACGAGAACAGGTACCAGGTCCAGGAACTGCCCAGGTGTACTGACTGCCATGCTCTGGACACACTGGCGCAGGAGCAGTCCCATGCCATACACCGGGACAAGCTTTCCTGCCATGTGTGCCACTCGGCGGGGTCGGTGGAGACCTGCCTGGGTTGCCACGAAGGTTTCCAGGACGGCCAGAGGTACCGCAGCAGCGAGAAAACTGAGTACATCTTTAAAATTGGTCTGAACCCCAATCCCACTGAGGCGCACCCCTACACATGTGTCACGGTGAGGAAAGTACCCACCGTCCGGGACACCTTCGCCTATTTTGGTGTTGAACTTTCCAGCTTTGACGAGGTTCCCACCTGGAAGATGAGTACGCCCCACAATATCCGAAAGACCACCCCCCAGAACAAGAGTTGCGATTCCTGTCACGGGCACACGGAGCTGTTTCTAACCGAGGCAGACCTGAGGCCAAGGGATAGTGAGGCAGACCAAAGGTAGTGGTGCCATCCCCGCCCCAATGACGCAAGTATATATGGATGCCAGGCTGGTGGCGATGTGGACTAATCGCTATCCGGTACCCGGAGATGCGTGTAGAGGGGCGGCCCCGAGACCATAAAGGGTAACATATGATGGAGGGGAAAAAGGGGGTCGTGATGCTGGATTTCACTCTATCTGAGGAGCAACTGGCCATTCAGAGGCTGGTCCGGGAGTTTGCCGACAAGGAAATCCGGCCGGTGGCCAGCCAGTTTGAGCGGGACGAGGAGGGGCAGCTGGCGGAAGAGATTTTCAGGAAAGCAGCCCGGATAGGAATGTTGGGCTTGCCGGTGCCCCGGGATTACGGCGGCAGTGAAGCCTTCAATGTGGAGTGCTCCCTGGCGCTGGAGGAGTTGGCGGTGGGGTGTGGGGGAATCGCCACCGCTATTGGGGCCAGCTGGTTCGGCCAGACACCCATTATGATGGCCGCCACCCAGGAGCAGCGCCAGCGATGGTTTCCCACCTTCGCCTCCACCGAGGAGACCAACCTGTGCTGCATGGCTATGACCGAGCCTCAGGGAGGCTCCGATATCGAAAACCCCTATATGGAGTCCCGGACTATCCGTACCAGGGTGAGAATCGAGGGCGAACGCCTCATCGTCAACGGGCACAAGCTCTGGCCCAGCAACTCTGACAACTCCTATCTATACACCGTGGTGGCTACCACGGATCCCAACCTGGGGGATATCGGTTCCTGCATCGTGGTGGTACCCAGGAACGCTCCAGGCCTCTCCTTCGGCAAGCCCTACCGAAAAATGGGCATGGACGCCGACCGCAACGGCGACATCTTCTTTGACAATGTAGAGGTTCCCCTGGACCACCTTCTGGGGAAGGTGAGGGACGGGGCCCGCATCCTGCAGCGGGCCCTCATCTACGACCGCACCGGGGCCGGGGCCATCTCCGTGGGCATGGCCCGGGGTGCCTACGAGATTGCCCTTAACTATGCCAAGGAGCGGGTGGTGACGGCGAGGCCCATGATACAGAACCCTATTACCTCGGCCATGTTTGGTGACATGGCTACGGCCATCGATGCCGCCCGGCTCCTGGTGCTCAGGTCTGCCTGGTTCAACGCCCAACGGGGGCAGGCCAACATAGGCTGGGCCACCATGGCCAAGGTGTACGCCAGCGATGTGGCCATGAAGGTGACCACCGACTGCGTCCAGCTAATGGGGTCATACGGCTACTCCAAGGAGGTCGGGGTGGAGAAGTATATAAGGGATGCCAAAATTATCCAGATATACATCGGAGCCAACAAGCTTACCAGGCAGGTTAACGGGGAGACCTTGTAAGGAGGCAACGAGCTGCCCCATGGAGAAGTGTTCGGTGGACTTCTGCAAGTCCTTTGAGTACCTGATGGAGGGCGTCTGCCAGGCGGTCAACTCCGAGTACCGCTGGTACCTGACCAAGATTATCCCCGCTGGTGACCCTATCTGTGAGCGGGTGGTGGAGAAGAGGGCCTGAGCCCTTAACCCTGCCCTGCCCGCGCCGCCATCTTCTCCTGAACGTACTTGACGATGGCATCCGTCCGGGTGCCGGGGAGGAAGACCTCGTGAACCCCGGCCTCCTTTAGAGGGGCGATGTCCTGGCGAGGTATGGTGCCCCCCACCACTACCAGCACATCGTCCAACCCTCTCTGCTTCAGCAGTTGCAATGTCTCCGGTATCAGCCTCATATGACCGGCGGACAGGACGCTCAGGCCCACCACCTGGGCGTCCTCCTGCAAGGCGGTCTCCGCTATCTCCGCCGGGGTCTGGTTCCCGGCGAAGACTACCTCCATACCGGCATCCCGCAGGGCGGTGGCTACCACGACGGCACCCCGCCAGTGGCCGTCTATGCCCGGCTTGGAGATGAGCACTTTATAGCGTTCACTCAACCTGACCCCTCCGAATAGCGCTTTGCCTTTTGGTCCGAAGGACGGCTATTTTTCCTCAAGTACCTTATGGAGGCGCTGCTGCAGACATTCCTGGGAGTGCTTTTCCTGGGTGGCGTAGGCCTTCTGCCGGACCCCCAGCAGGTCCCAGTCCACCAGATGTCCGTCAAACTCAGGGCCGTCGGTGCAGGTGAAGCGGGTCTCCCCATCCACACTCACCCGGCACCCTCCGCACATACCGGTGCCGTCTATCATTATGGGGTTGAGGCTGACGATGGTCTTCACGCCGAAGGGCCGGGTGGCCTGTGCCACGAACTTCATCATCGCCGTGGGGCCCACGGTGATGATCCGCTTCACCCCCGCCCCATCCTGAAGTAGCTCCACCAGGGGCTGGGTGACCACGCCATGCCGGCCATAAGAGCCGTCGTCCGTGGTGACAATTAGCTGGTCGCTGACGGCAGCCAGGCGGTCCTCCCAGAAGAGTAGCTCCCCGGTACGGGTACCCATGATGGTTATGACCCTGTTACCCGCCTGCTTCAACGCCCGGGCGATGGGTGCGATGGCGGCTATGCCCACCCCTCCCCCCACAGGGATCACGGTGCCATAGTTGTCCGCACCGGAGGGGTGTCCCAACGGCCCGACCACATGGGGCAAGTTATCCCCCGCCCTCAGCAGGGACAGCTTTATGGTGCTGGTGCCCACCGCCTGGAAGACGATGGTAATGGTGCCCTGTTCCCCGTCCCAGTCGGCCAGGGTCAGGGGTATGCGTTCGCCTCGCTCGTCGGGGATAATAACCACAAACTGCCCTGCCTGGGCTTTACGCGCAATGGCCGGGGCCTCTATCTCCATAAGGTAGTTTGTGGGCGCTATCTGGTCACAGTGCTGTATCCGGAACATGTGCCCCTTTCTGGAGGTGCTTCAGAGGAAAGCGGTCAGGGAAAAAGCCTCGCCAACATGAAGGAGGTCGGACCTCCTGTATCTATTTTACCTTTTCCACCTTTACGGCACAAACCTTGAGCTCAGGGATTTTGGATACGGGATCCCGTGCGAAGTTGGTGACGATATTGGTGGGGGACTCGGTGAAGTGGAAGGTCATGGAGATAACCCCCGGTGGGCACACCTCGGTTATCAGGGCCTTGGCCTCCACCTCCCCCCTTCGGGAGGCCACACTTACCAGGTCGCCGCTGCCGATGCCCAGCTTCCCGGCATCCTGCGGGTTCATCTCCACCAGCTCACTCCCCCGGAGCTGGTTCAGCCCCTCCACCTTGCGGGTCATGGTGCCGGTGTGGAACTGGAACAGGCTGCGCTCGGTGGTGAGGATGAGGGGATAGTCCTTGTCGGCCTCCTCGTCCGGGGGCCGGTAGGTGAGGGGGGTGAAGGCGCCCTTACCGCGGGTGAACTTCTCGGTGTGCAGGATGGGGGTGCCGGGGTGGTCCGGGGAGGTGCAGGGCCACTGCAGCCCACCGGACTCGTCCAGGCGGTCAAAGGTGATACCGGCATATGTCGGCACCAGTCCGGCCACCTCGGCCATTATCTGGGAGGGGTGCTCGTAATCAAAGTCCTTGCCACCCAGCCTCTTTGCTACCTGGCTGACAATCCACCAGTCGGGCCTGGAGTCACCGTGGCAGGGGATGGCCTGGCGCACGCGCTGCACGCGTCGCTCGGTGTTAGTAAAGGTGCCGTCCTTCTCAGCGAAGGAGCAGGCGGGCAATACCACCGTGGCCAGTTGGGCGGTCTCGGTGAGGAACATGTCCTGGGCCACCAGGAACGGCAAGCCTTCAAGGGCCTCCTGGCACTTGTTCACGCACGGCTCGGAGCGAGCGAAGTTCTCACCCATGAGGTAGACGGCCTTTATGTTTCCCTTCTCAGCCTCTTCAATAATCTCGCCCACGGTGAGGCCGGGCCAGGAGGGCAGCTCCACCCCCCACACCTCACCGAACTTATGGCGGGCCTCGGCGTTATCTACCCGCTGGTAGCCGGGGAGATAGTTGGGGAGGGCCCCCATATCGCAGGCCCCCTGCACATTGTTTTGGCCCAGCAGAGGGTTCACCCCGCCACCGGGCTTGCCCATGTTGCCGGTGAGCAGGGCCAGGTTGGCGGTGGCCCTCACATTATCGTGGCCGTGGGTGCTCTGGGCGATGCCAACGGCGTAGAGGATGGTGGCCGGCTTGTGAGTGGCATAGAGGCGGGCGGCGTCGGCAATCCTGTCCCAGCTTACGCCGGTGGCCTCTTCTACAAACTCGGGGGTGAACTCCCGGAGGGACTCCACCAGGGCATCGTAGTTCTCACAGCGCTCCTGGATGAACCCCTGGTCCTGCAGGCCCTCTTCCACAATCACCCGTGCCATGCCCATCATAAGGGCCACATCGCTGCCGGGCCGGTGCTGAATGAAGACATCCGCGTAGCGGGCCAGCTCAATCTCCTTGGGGTTGGCGAC
>JASLQE010000399.1 GCA_030744635.1 Dehalococcoidia bacterium
TGGCTCACCGGGGTGAAGCCGGGGGAGCGGTGGCGAAGGCTGCGTTCGTCCCTGGGTTTCATATTGAGCCCAAGGGGCCTCTGGCTGCTGTTCTCCCAGGGGCTCGTCCAGGGCCATCTTTTTAAGGAGAGCCGGTTGCGATGGGCCATGTCTGTGGCCCTGGCATGGGGCGCGCTGGAGCTCTTCTTTGTGGGCAGCCTGGGCAACTCTCTGCAGGAACACGGTATATTCGCCCTGTCCAAGGATGAAGCCTGGTTTGCCACTGTCAACGACATCGGCGGGCTACTACTGCTCCTGGGGCTGGTCCTGGCCGCCGTGAGACGCTATGTGGTTAGGGAGTCCAAGCTTAGCTTCGCCTGGGATGATGGTATAATTCTGACCTGGATAGCCCTCGCCGCTCTGAGCGGCTTCATGGCCGAGGCCGGCCGGCTTCTATCCGAGGCAGTGCCTGCCGGAGTATCGGGTCACTCCTTTGCCGGAGGTGTCCTGGCGGGGTGGCTTGGCTCGCTGGGCATCAACGCGTCCGCTGAGCCTTATCTGTGGTGGGGCCATGCCGCCGTGTCGTTGGGCCTGCTGGCTTATCTGCCTTACAGCAAGCTGTTCCATATATTCATCGGGCCGCTCAGCATGCTGGCCCGGGGCCGGGAGTTATCACGTAGAGAAGCACATGTCGGCCCCTGAAAACCGTTTTGACTTCTCCCAGCTCATGCAGATGGATGCCTGTACCCGCTGCGGACAATGCCAGGAGGGGTGCGATGCTTACACGGGGGAGGAGAACACCTCTCCCCGGTACCGGCTGAATCTCTACAGGCGCTGGTTGAAATCGCAGCGGCTGCCCCGTCCTCTGGCCGCACTGGTGGGCGGCAGGCATCTCAATCCGGACCAGGTGGAGAACCTCACACAGGGGGTCTTCCGCTGTACGCTATGCTCCCGTTGCCGGGAAGTGTGCCCGGTGAAGATTGATACCCTGGGCCTCTGGTACTCCATGCGGGAGGAGTTGGTGGCGGGGGAGATGTACCCCCGTAACCTGGACAAACTACGGGAGGGCGTGGACGAGGAACACAATGTCTACAACTATCCCAATGATGAGCGGGCTACCTGGCTGGACTTCATGGACGATGCCCCGGAGGGGGTGGTAAGCAAACCTACCGCTGATGTAATATACTTCGTGGGATGTGTGGCCTCCTACTCCCCGGCGATTCAGAGCATACCGCAGGCTATGGCCCAGCTTCTGGTGAAAACCGGTATGGACTTTACTATAATGGGGGAGGAGGAGTGGTGTTGCGGGTTTCCTTTGTTCAGTGCCGGCATGGGCCAGGCAGCGTCTGAGGTGATTGCGCATATTATGGAAAAGGTC
>JASLQE010000400.1 GCA_030744635.1 Dehalococcoidia bacterium
GGGGGCACAAGTCACAGGCTGTGCAGCGGAGGTGAAGAAAGTGGGGCTTCTGCCCGGTACGCCAGCTTCCGGTGTTATTGCTCTGGCTGGTGCCCGGCTGGGCCACACAACCCATGGTTATTCTCATTTAAACTACCTCCTTGGCTCTAACATGGTCATAGCCCCGCTCCACGGCCTGGGCGTTATTCTCACCGGCAGGGCCGGGGAAGCGTCGGCGCACCGCATCCCGCAGGGCGTCCAGACCCACCTCGCCGGTGGCGGCGGCGAAGGCCCCTATCAGGGGGGTATTGGACCGGTCAGCCCTACCCAGCAGCTCCTGCGCTATCTGAGAGGCGGGTACGGTCACCACACGGCCGTGGGCCAGACCCAGCCCCAAGGCCTCGGGGGTCTCTGTGCTGTTGATTACCACCACCCCGCCCGGTTTGAGGCCATCGGCCACATTGTAACCGGCCAGGAGGGTGGGGTCTTGCACCAGCACATAGTCCGGTTCCTTGACCTGACTGCGGCTGCGGATGGGTTTATCATCCAGACGAACATAGGCGTTAAGGGGTGCTCCCATGCGCTCGGAGCCGAAATGGGGGAAGGCAAAGGCATACTTGCCCTCCTCAAAAGCGGCCGAGGCCAGAATTGTGGCAGAAGTAATCGCCCCCTGCCCGGCTCGAGCGTGGATTCGGATTTCTTTCATAAAGCTCCTCAGGGTATTTTTCAGGTGTATTTGATGTGGTGGTGGCCCTTCTCAATGGGCAGGGCGTTCAGTTCCCCGGAACGCCCCCGGAAATGGCGGCGGGCTACTGCCTGTAATACCTCCAGGCTGATAATATGGCTGGCGGCGGCCAGGGCACCGAGCAGCACCGTGCCCGTCTAGGTAAAGATGGACTCTTGCCGCCCTAGTGCCTCTTCTGCCAGCAGCACGGCCGGTATGGTGACCAACCAGGGCCTGGCCGCTGATTTTAACATTCAGGGCGCTCTCGGTGGTATTGATGAGGAACATACCCTTATCGTTGAGGCCGGCAGTCACCTCCGGCCTCTGTAACAGAGTAGCATCCTGGACCATCACAAAGTCCGGTGCGCTCACGGAGCTACGGTACTGGATAGGGCTCTTATCAATACGCACGGAGACGCTGAGAGAAGTCCCCCCTCTATCATAAGACCAATCAGGCACGGAAAAGACCTGCTGTCCCTCTTCTACGGCGGCCTCGGCAAGCAGCGATGCAGTGGTGAGCACACCCTGCCTCGCTCGCCCGTGTATGCGGACATCCGTCATCTAACGCTTGAGGTCCAGGGCTTCCCTGAGCTGAGGCTCGTCAT
>JASLQE010000401.1 GCA_030744635.1 Dehalococcoidia bacterium
AGTCCACCAGGCTCTCTCCGCCCTCCTGGCGTTTGCCCGATACCTTGCCCCGGCACCAGGTGACATCGCCGTAGATATTGGGCAGCAGCAGCTTGACCCCGAGCTTCTTCAAGAAGCCCTGGTCACTCATCCAATTGGTCAGCAGGTTGCCCACCCAGGAGATGCGGTCAATGCCACAGTCGTGGGCGAAAGGAAAGCCGAACATGCGGGCCACCTTATCGTCGATGACCGAGGCCTCCCAGGAGTCGGCCATTCCGGTAGCAGGGTCTGCAAAAGCGGCGCTCGGGTGCCTTTGGCGGTACTCCACGAAGCGGGCAAAGCCCTTAACCGGGCTGGTGGAACCCACGAACTGAAGGATGTCCTCGGAGGTTAGCGGCCCTCGCACTACCGCTGTCAGTGCCTCACCAGCGACCACATCCTCATAGTACCGCGGGGTAGAGCCACGGATTTCTTCGCTATCGTAGCCGTCCTCTACCTTTTGCAGCTCGTCGGCGGTGTAGGGATATTTGCTCCAGTCCAGGTATTTCCCCCTGTTCACCGCTTCCTGACGGTTGGTGCGCAATACCCGGGAGACGGCACGAGCCACCGGTTCGTTCTGCCCGTTGAAATAGCTCACCTCTCCCGTTTGCAGCACCATGGGCCCACAGAACCGGCCACTCTTCTCCTCCACGCCAAGCAGGCGTGCCCGAGCCCGGATATTGTCCCCCTGCCGTACCCATTTGTAGAACTCCCACTCCGTTCCGGCATAAACGGCATGAAGGTCTGGCAGCTTGGTGGCGATGAAGGTATTGTCCACGCCATAGAGCCAGCACGGTGGGGCGACCGAAAAGCCAGGCCCGTTGTGCCGCGCATAGTCCTCGTCTAGGAACAGGGGATTGCGGTCACCTAAACCCCGGGTCCAGCGCAGAATGGCGGAGCGGGCCGCCTGGTTCCAATGTCGTTCACGGCGCATAAGCGTGCCTACAAGGCTCCTGGCCTCAGTCAGGGAATTTTTACCTGAAGAAGTGTTTCCAGCAGTCATCTATTACTCCTATACCGAGCGAGAAGGGAGGCGGACCACCGCTGAGCCGGGCATGGTCACCTGCTCCTCCTGATTTATTCCCAGGAGCTGGCACCGCACCAAGGTCTCCCCGTTCTCCACCCATTTCTCCTCCACCGTGCCCTTCATATATGTGACATCGCTGACCACATTGGGCCGGCGCAGCCAGCCGCTGAGCTTCTTGAGGAAGGCATCGTCGCCCATCCAGTCGGTGATGAAACGGCACAGCCAGGATACCCGGTGAGGGCCTACATCGTAGACACCGGGCATCCCCACCTCCTGGGCCATGAAGGACTCCCAGTGGCCCCGATGGGGGTGGTCCTGTATTCCGGTAACCGGGTCCACATATGTGTCAGCGGGGTGGCGGCGACGGTGAATAAGCTGGTACACATGGCCGCCGGCATGGGCCTCCCCTTCCGCGCTGTATACCCCTGTATCGGTAAAGCTGCCGGTGAGGGCTATATCCACCGCCCGCAGCGGCCCGTATGCCACTGACCTAATCTCTTCACCCACCACCACATCCTCCCAATAACGGAGCTCGCTTCCCCGCACCCCCTCATTGAGCATGGCCTTCTCTATGGATTCGAGCTCGTCTGCGCTCCACGCCCGGTTGCGCGCCTCATACTGCATACCGCCTTCGGCCTGCCGCCGGGGGGTGCGTGCGCAATAGACCTGGGCACGGGCCACAAGCTCCCCTCTCTGGTTAGTACATATTGTCTCGCCCTTTTGCATGTACCACTGAGACACCGCAGCACCTTTTTTCTGAACACCGCCCAGATATCTCCCCCGCATGACAATAATATCTCCGGGCCGCATTACCTGGAAAAACTCCCATTCGGTACCGGCATAAATCCATTGCACCCCTCTCATCCCCGGGGCGATTATGGCTGTGCCCACCATGGCTGGGGGTGCGATGAAACCTCCCCAGCGGGTCTTGCGAGCGTACTCCTCGTCGAGGAACAGGGGGTTGCTGCTGCCCATATAGTTGCAAAAGTCATTTATGTTGTCCCTGGTTATCTCAATGGTGACTCGCGAGCTACGCCAGTCCATGCCAATGCGTCGGTCGGCGTCTGCGATACTCTCCTCGGTGATACCAGGGGTCTGGGTCTCCACCTGGTAGGCCTGGTCCTTATAGCGGACTACAATCTCGTTCTCGTCGGCCACAGCATGGCTCCTTCCCGCATATGCTTACGGTCCTTGTCAAGCTACCCGATTTTAACAGAAAAGAAGCCCCTCGCTCCACCTGAGGCAAATCCTTATACCCGTGGACATTTGAACAGGGACATTACCCGTCTTCCCAATGACTGTGGAATGCTCCTAACCTTGCCTGACTTTAAAAGTAGCGGAGAGGGGCACTGTGCCCCCATCCGTGTCTCTCGGTTGTGTGCTCAGCGCTATTCGCTGCCAAAGGCTTCCTCAAACTTCTGATCCCTGGCATGGAAAGCCGTTTTGGTTCCCCCGGCGGCCCGGTCTTTAAAGAAGTTCCACTCCCCCGGCTCGTAGCGTATGTTGGTCAATATTGAGTGTGTAATATAGCCGATGGTATGAGACATGCCGATGATGTTCAG